>JBCBTL010000915.1:0-502 GCA_039818705.1 Cyanobacteria bacterium J06639_1 | reverse complement strand
CGTCGCATCTTTCAAGGTGTGGGTGTAGAGCGTGTTTTCTTACTCCATGCGCCTCGCGTAGCCAATATTAAGGTTCTACGTCGAGGTAAAGCGCGCCGTGCTAAGTTGTACTACCTTCGCGATCGCGTTGGTAAATCAACTCGCTTGAAGCAGCGCTTTGATCGTCCCATCGAAAAATCGGGCAAAAAATAAATAACCCAAGGGCATCTAAAGCCCGCAGGTTAAGCCTTACAATGGGACAAGTTCAAAGGGTCGTGCGTCCTTAGTTCAGTTGGTAGAACGTCGGTCTCCAAAACCGAATGTCGGGGGTTCGAGTCCTCCAGGGCGCGCTGAGCGATTAGCATAAGTTCTGCCTGAAGCATTTAGATTTATTGCTTAAAAGAGGTTTATTTTTCTTTTGAGCAATACGCTTTAGGTAGAATTTTTGCTTGTTTAGTTCTAAGTTGTTGAGCTAAATCATAGCCGGGCTCTAGATAAACAATAAGGAAGCTAATGACGTGGT
>JBCBTL010000914.1:0-506 GCA_039818705.1 Cyanobacteria bacterium J06639_1 | reverse complement strand
ACCAATGATGGTCTCGATGTTGGCGATTTGGTCGGTACCGCTGCTGCCCTTGTTGATAGCGCCCGCGCGTTCGAGGGTAATCGCTTCGCCTAGACCGCTGTAGTCTGCCGTATCGTTACCAGCACCGCCATCGAGGGTGTCGTTGCCCGCACTGCCGCCGAAGGTGTTGTCGTTGGCATCGCCTGTGAGGGTGTCGGTGTTGCTCGTGCCCGTCACGTTGACGAAGTTTTGAACGGTAAAGGACTGAGAACCAATCACCGGGATGTTGTTGACGGTCAAGCTTTCCGTGGAGAGATCCACGGTGAAGGAGGTCACGCCGCTGGTGCCGGTGGAACCGTCGATCGCGTTTGCTAACCCCGTTGCACCCACGATGGTCTCGATGTTGGCAATTTGGTCAGTACCGCTGCTGCCTTTGTTGATAGCGCCTGCGCGTTCGAGGGTAATCGCTTCGCCCAGACCGCTGTAGTCTGCCGTATCGTAACCGGCGCCGCCATCGAGGGTGTCGA
>JBCBTL010000913.1:0-517 GCA_039818705.1 Cyanobacteria bacterium J06639_1 | reverse complement strand
TGCCATTACGTCACCCGAACTACCAATCGTCAACCATGCTTATAACGATGCCGCTCTCAGCCAACCTCACCGCTGCGGCAGCAGTTGACGCCGACAGCTGAGTTTGTGGAGCCAAATTTATTGAAACTAAATCTCAATAAATTACAGTGCAAATGCTACCACCCTCGATAAGAATTGACAACTAACCCCAGCGAACGTGCGGGGGGCAGTTGTCATGCGATCGTCGTCTGAGACAGTGCGACCCTCGCGCCGTATTGCAGCCTTCAAGCCGCTTAGGACGTTTTAGCTACCCAGAACCCAGGCGTAGTCAGAATCTCTATGTCCTAACTAAAACGTCAAGAGCAGTATCTCCCAGCAGTCTCTGCGTCAACGGGCTATCTCGGGCTGAGCGGGCTCGTTCGCTCAGCGCTCTTGCTCCAGGGCTCGAAGCTGAGCGCGATCGCGAATCGTGATGATGCCGCCACGTTGGTAACGAACGGCGGGGTGAAGCGTCTTGAACAGCCGCACGCACTCTTCG
>JBCBTL010000912.1:0-527 GCA_039818705.1 Cyanobacteria bacterium J06639_1 | reverse complement strand
ATTGATGCGGACACCTGGCAGCCTCTGAATGAGCACATAACCCCTAAGGATCCCTTACGATTTCGCGATCGCAAAGCCTACAGCGACCGGCTACGCGATATGCAACACAAGACCAAGCTCAACGATGGCGTCCAAACCGGCACTGGCCAGATCAACGGCGAAGGCATTGCGCTGGGGGTGATGGACTTTCGCTTTATGGGCGGTAGCATGGGCTCCGTGGTCGGAGAAAAGCTAACTCGTTTAATCGAACATGCCACAGCAGCGCGGTTACCGGTGGTGATCGTCTGTGCGTCGGGCGGCGCTCGCATGCAAGAAGGGATGTTGAGCCTGATGCAAATGGCCAAAATCTCAGCGGCCCTAGAACGTCATCGTGACAGCTGTCTGCTCTACATGCCAGTACTCACTCATCCTACGACGGGCGGTGTGACAGCCAGTTTTGCCATGCTGGGCGACATCATTTTGGCCGAACCCAACGCAACCATCGGCTTTGCCGGTCGTCGTGTGGTTGAACAAACCCTCAGAGAGAA
>JBCBTL010000911.1:0-530 GCA_039818705.1 Cyanobacteria bacterium J06639_1 | reverse complement strand
CTCGGTAGATATTGACGGCGACGAGAAGCTGGTCGTCGTGCAGGAAATCGAGCGCAAACACCAATCCACTGTTGCGGTCGAGTCCAAGCTTGAGTCTGTGGTAGACGCGATTCGCGCAGCCGTGGCCGACCGTCACGAGCTGGAAGTCCACGGCGTGATGCTGCTCAAACAAGGCGGCATTCTCAAAACCTCCAGCGGCAAAATTCAACGACAAGCCTGCAAAGCCGGATATTTGCACGATCGCCTCGACGCGATCGCCGCTTGGCGATCTGACCGACCGAGCGATCGCCGTGTGGTTCCCCGCGCAGCTCCAACTGATGCCCCCGTTTCGACCCCGAAGTCCAGGACGATGTGGGGCGGAATGCAGCGGCGCTCGTCAATGAGGCGAGAGTTAACGCGATCGCGTCCGTACTCCTGCAGCCAGTTCACGATGTCGTCGGCGCGCCCTTGGCTGTGGGACGACTGTAGGGAGGCGGCGCTGCTTGAGGTCGCGGCGGGTACTGCATTCATGAGTCCACTCGTCATCGTCG
>JBCBTL010000910.1:0-556 GCA_039818705.1 Cyanobacteria bacterium J06639_1 | reverse complement strand
TTCCGTGGAGCGTCTCGACGGTTCTGGTATTTGGCACGAACACAAGTATGTCCCCAATACCCTGATGGCTCGAAACTCCCGTGGGGAAACGGTCACTATTACCGCCCTGATCAAAACCCAGGGATCGGACACTAAGCTGGTGGCTCAAATGCAGCCATACCATGAAGCCCTGGGGCGCGGACCTCAGGAAATTGGCAACGGCAAAGTGATCCCGTCCTGTGTGACCCAAATTGCCGACGGTGAAAATGGCGGCGTGATGATGAATGAATTTCCCCGTGGGTTTATGCCCGTGTGGGATGACATTCAGCAAAATGGTCGCGGTGCTGAGGGGGTAGTCGGTCTCAACGGGACTGAATATCTAGAGTTGATTGAAGCGGCTGGCGTTAGCCCCGAAGACTATCCCACCTGCCAAGCGGTTCACCAACACAAGATTTGGGCCAAGGTAACTCCGGATCAAGCCACACCGGAGGCGGTAGAGGCCGCGATCGCAGATCTGAAGCAAACCGACCATCAGTTTTCTATGGATGGGGCCTCCTGGACTAACGATCTCAGCTGG
>JBCBTL010000909.1:0-558 GCA_039818705.1 Cyanobacteria bacterium J06639_1 | reverse complement strand
TGACAGGCGATCGTTAGATGAGTGCAACGTTAGGCAATGAAGTCTGCCGCATCGATTTGTGCCACCTGCACGTCTTGCAATAGAGCCGTATTGTCTGGAGCAAAAGTCAGCAAGGTTGCAGCGCCAATTTGCTGAGCTCCGCCGATGACCGCCTGAAGATCGGCGACCCCGAAGCTGAACGCAGACACGTCAAGCAGATCTTCGCCGTCTGTGAAGTCGGTAATCACATCGGCTCCCAGAGCATCGGGAGCGTAGACAAAAGTATCTACACCGAGACCACCCGTGAGGGTGTCGTCACCCGCACCGCCAGAGAGGACATTGCGATCTCGCCCGCCAATCAGAATGTCGTCGCCGCCGAGACCTAATACTTCCCCATCGTCGTCATTGGAGTTAGTCACGAAGCCTTGAGAGGAATCGAACACGTCATCGAATTCACTCAATCGGACATTTCCGACCAGGAGGCCGTCATTGTTGACCGTCAGACCGTTGTTCGCTTCTGCGCCATCAATGGCAAAGACCACATCGGGATCGAGACTGTCGGAATCGGGGTCGAGATTG
>JBCBTL010000908.1:0-562 GCA_039818705.1 Cyanobacteria bacterium J06639_1 | reverse complement strand
CCCTCTAGTCAAGCGGATCGTAGCAGCCTACGAACGATACGAGGCCAAGGGGCGATCGCCATCTCTCCCGTAGCGGGCAAGTTTTTTGGCCTGAAGCTTGATCCGAGGGAAGCGATCGGGCAAACTATATGGGCTAACGCTGATGTAGCTCAGTTGGTAGAGCAGCTCACTCGTAATGAGCAGGTCACCGGTTCGAGTCCGGTCATCAGCTTCCACAGGAACCGGCTTTCTCCATGTCGTGGAGAGGGTTACGGCTATTTTTACTGCGATGGCACTGGGACTGATTTTCACTAATATGGACTGAATCGAACCTGATTTTTAGTGAAACTCTAGTGAAGGATTTTGAGATCCGTCTGAGTCAAGCCAACGGACGTCTCAAGTCAGCCAACGTCCGGGTTCGGATTCAGTGCCGCAACCAGCGGCTCTACTTGCGTGCGACGCTTCCTCCCAGGCCAAACTCTGGCAGAGAGCGTGCTTTTCAGCAGGAAATAGCTCTTGGCGCTAAGGCAACTGTGGCTGGGTTGAAGTTCGCGGAGGCAGAGGCAAGAAAGGTTTCGGCTCT
>JBCBTL010000907.1:0-564 GCA_039818705.1 Cyanobacteria bacterium J06639_1 | reverse complement strand
GCGGATGAATGAAGCCAATGGGGGAGAGATTTCGCCCGTATCTTCGCAGATTACCGGGCATCAGTTGGGAGGTGCTGCGATGGGAAAGGTCTGCGATACTCTCGGTCGCGTAAAAGGATATTCCCATTTGTACGTTGTGGATGGAGCCTTAATTCCCGGTTCGAGTACCTCCCAACTGATGCCCGGTAATCTGCGAAGATACGGGCGAAATCTCTCCCCCATTGGCTTCATTCATCCGCTCTAGTAAGGTCTGTGCGGCTTTTTTTGCTTTCTCATCCGTCTCGAAATTCAGCTGCATCGCGTCAGAATCGGCATCGTAGGTGAGCGACCCGCGATGAGGGGTCATGCTGAAGATAAACGTACCTAATGCGTTGAGATCGGGATAATCCGTTTCAAAACGAGGTAGAGGCGCGCGCATCATAATGCAGGGATAGACCGGATTCTCATAGTTCAAAATGGCGATCGCCCCCGGCCCTCCCAAGTGCGGGTTGGTTTTCTCTGCTAATTCAGACCGAATTGCAAACGTATCGCCATCGTTACCTAATTCTTGCCCGATTTGGTCTG
>JBCBTL010000906.1:0-565 GCA_039818705.1 Cyanobacteria bacterium J06639_1 | reverse complement strand
ACTATAGATAGAATTATATAGACACAGCACTGCCCGAAGAGTGATGGTCAGCGGCCATGTTACGAAAAACCACAGCGCTTAAATCACCTTCGGGCAGATTTGCATAAAGAGCACGCCCTGAGGGACTCGAACCCCCGACATTCGGTTTTGGAGACCGACGTTCTACCAACTGAACTAAGGACGCATGACTCGTACTAGGGGAGCTAGCCGCACTCACGCTAACCGTGAGCGACAGCTGCAACGACATCCTGTAAGTATCTGCATCCTGAGCGAGGATACATAACTCTACAGAGAACGGTCGAAGCGCTGCTTGAGGCGAGTGGCCTTACCAACGCGATCGCGTAAGTAATAGAGCTTCGCCCGGCGAGCTTTACCTCGGCGGATCACCTTAATATTAGCAACTCGTGGAGCATGGAGCAAAAAGACTCGCTCTACACCCACGCCCTGAAAAATTCGGCGAACGGTAATGGTTTCGTTGATACCACCATTGCGCATGGCAATTACGGTACCTTCGTAGGGCTGGACGCGCTCTTTACCGCCCTCGACGATACGTACGCCTACGCGA
>JBCBTL010000905.1:0-609 GCA_039818705.1 Cyanobacteria bacterium J06639_1 | reverse complement strand
CCCACAGGTGCAGTTGCCCCCGTCTGCGATCGCTTCATCCAGACCAGACCTGCGGTTTCAAGGGCACTATCTCTACGCTTCAGCCAACGAGAGTTTGCTGATGACCGTGGCGAGCTACGGCACGGGCATCGACCAGCGGTTCGAGCGCCTCAACCCTCCTACCGCCCGCGCCACGCTGCGCGTGATGGCCGCTGCGCGCGCTGATGGCGTGTGGCTCGTCCCCATTTCTGGATATCGAGATGAAGCCTTGCAAGAGCAGCTTTTTCGGACGCAGATCGCACGGCTCGGTTCGCCAGAGGTTGCGGCTACCGTCAGCGCGCCACCAGGATACAGCGAACATCACACGGACTACGCGATCGATTTCGGCGACGGAGCTTCGCCTCAAACCGATATCACTACCGCATTCGAGCAAACCGCCGCATTCCAGTGGCTAGCTCTGTATGCAAACCAATACGGCTTCGAGCTGTCGTTTCTGCGCGACAATCCCCAAGGCATTCAATACGAACCGTGGCACTGGCGCTACGTGGGGTCAGCTCATGCTGCCGCGACCTTCGAGCAAGCGCGATCGCTAACGCGCGATGATTTCTAGTGCCTACCGCTCCCATCCCC
>JBCBTL010000904.1:0-660 GCA_039818705.1 Cyanobacteria bacterium J06639_1 | reverse complement strand
GCACCTTGTCTTGCGGTCAGAGTCGAGGGCAGGACGCGCTCGTCGAGATCCACCCCACTGGCTCCAACGATCTCTCCAGTAAAGTCACGTCGGACGAAGACGGCTTGGGGAATTCGAGAACCGCTGGCATAGAGCTGAGCGGTGTCGTGCAGGCGATCGACAATAGTCGGAGGCAATTTTTGCCGCTCGACTAGCTCCCGTCGCACTCTCGGCCACAAAGTTTTGTTTTGGGCTGGCGGCTCGAATGCAGAGGCTTTCCGTCGTTTGGTAGCCTCGATTTCGGCTTGTAACTGAGAGCGATCGCGCAGCCGCTTTGCATTCCACTTCCGGTAAGAGGTCACTTCGGCATAGACGGCCTCAAATGCTGGCGCTCCCCGAGCCGCGATGAAATCGTCAATCCCCTTCTCCGGCCCCGGCAGCTCGATGACTCCCACTCGACAGCCCTGTTGCTGGAACAGTCGCCCCGTTTTCCACATAGCATCCTGTACGTTCTTGCGAGTTGTCGGCTTTTCATCGCGGTCGAAACAGAACAGGATTTCCCGACCTCCGCTGACGAACGCTTGTAGTTCGGGAATGAGTCGCTCGGGTTTTCTATCTGTCGCTTTGCGTCTGCCGTTCCAAATCCCCGGCAGGGCGATCGCTGCATATCCAGCGGAAAGC
>JBCBTL010000903.1:0-692 GCA_039818705.1 Cyanobacteria bacterium J06639_1 | reverse complement strand
GCACGGTGACTGGATGCCGCTTGGCAACGCGGACGAAGGCAAACCCACGAAACCCGGTACGCTGGAGGACTGGGCGCGGTCGGAAGGAAACCCGGTCGGCGGTTATTACGGTTTGCGCAAGGGGTACAGGGGGCGCTTCGCCAACTATGTCGGACCAACCTTGGAGTTACTCGGGCTGGCAGAACTCGAACACAACGCCAGAAACAACCGGATCCGGGCAATCTGAATGCTGCGGTCGTTGATTTTGGTGCTCGATCGCAACCCGGTTTGCGCTTTGATCGTTGCGGCTGAACCGGACGACCAATTGCGCTAGCGATGAAACTCCGGCCGGGTAATCCTAGGAATGCCACACAAGCCAGGACAGCGGGAACGTTTTAGATAATCATAGACTTAGGGAAAAAAATGGTCGGAGTGAGAGGATTCGAACCTCCGACCCCCTCGTCCCGAACGAGGTGCGCTTAACTTAAAGTCATTATAAATCAGCACGTTAAGTTTGTGTTGATTGCACTTCGTTCACGTTTGTTCGCCTTGTTTCATTGGCCAATCGTTGGCCCGTTTCGCATCTGTGCGTGCTCTGTTCGCCCGTTCCGCCAACGTGCTGGCAGCGGTCTTTTGATAGTCCGGGTGTGATCCTGCCCATTTTATAAGGTGCTTTCCGGCCTCAATGCCAAGGTCTTTGTTGCCGCAAGTGA
>JBCBTL010000902.1:0-695 GCA_039818705.1 Cyanobacteria bacterium J06639_1 | reverse complement strand
ACTACAGCGCCGAGCATTTTGCTGGTCACAGGCGTTGGCGGCATCATGATTTTGGGCTTAGGCCTCAACTTACTAGACATTGCCAAAGTCAGGGTTGCTTCGTTTTTACCTGCACTAGCGCTATCCCCTCTCTTGAGCTGGATAGCGAGCCATGTCGGCTAGAAGTCTAAATCAACCGGCTCTCGCAAACAAAAAAGTCGTCTGAAGAATAAACCTTCAAACGACTTTATTTGGTGGCGGGGCATGGATTTGAACCATGGACCTTCGGGTTATGAGCCCGACGAGCTACCAGACTGCTCTACCCCGCGGCGGCTTTTCAAGTATAGCGGTAAATTTCCGTTTTGAGCGAGATGAACCAAAACTAATTCAAAATCAACTTGAGGCTAAGCTTTTTTGGATCCGAAGCAGTGCTCTTTAACTGCGCAGCATCGCTCACGAGGAAATTTCCTACAGCAGCTCTAGTTCACCCTGAATATCCAGACGCTTGTAGTCGCTGAGCGTCATATACTTATCAGCTAGCTCTTCTGCCGCCTCAGGCATCAGCCAGCCCAATTGCTTTAGCAGATGAACGGCAACAGCATACTTAGCCCGCTTCGCTCCATCCCGAACTTTAATGGCGAGTCCCAGACCCTGGCCAACGCAACCCACACACTGAACGCCCTCGGCCCCCGATTTGCTGACAAGTTCACCACTGG
>JBCBTL010000901.1:0-697 GCA_039818705.1 Cyanobacteria bacterium J06639_1 | reverse complement strand
GAGCTTTGCGCAGCTCCGCCGAGCAAGGTTGGTCAGTCAGTCCTGAGACTGATGTGGATTATGCGATCGCGACAGTCTGCAATGACCTGTCAGATCTAGTCCCCGTCACCATCGCCATCGCCGTCACCATCGCCATCGCCATCACCGTCGCCATCGCCATCACCGTCGCCATCGCCGTCACCATCGCCATCGCCATCCCCATCGCCATCGCCATCGCCATCGCCATCGCCGTCACCATCGCCATCGCCATCCCCATCGCCATCGCCATCGCCATCACCGTCGCCATCGCCATCGCCATCGCCATTGCCGTCGCCATCGCCATCCCCGTCGCCATTGCCATCGCCATCGCCATCGCCGTCACCGTCGCCGTCGCCATCGCCGTCACCATCGCCATCGCCATCACCGTCGCCATCACCAGCACCGGGGGCAAAAATGCGTCGCTCGGAGATTTGAGCCCAAAGACTTGTGTCGTCTTGCTCAACATCTGTTACGGCTGAATCGGTTGCTAAAGTCAGGGCGGTGTCACTAGACGCTTCCATCTCTAGCAACGACTGTTGGGCGATCGCCCGCGCCGCAGTAACACTCAACAGGGAGGTGACAATTCCCAGCAGCATTAATCTTTGCATCATGATTCCTCTTTAGAAAAAGCTATTGCATTTACGCTTCAGTGGAGCTCAAGCACGCTGAGAGTAAAGAC
>JBCBTL010000900.1:0-703 GCA_039818705.1 Cyanobacteria bacterium J06639_1 | reverse complement strand
CCGAGGAAATCATTAGCGAATTAGGGGTGACGCGGGGAGCTTTGTATCATCAATTCAAAGATAAGCTGGGCGTCTTCAAGGCTGTCATCGTTGAGGCTTACAGCGAAATTACAGACTATATCCAAACTCAGATCGAGTCACTAGATGACAATTGGCAGCAATTAATCATCGGCTGTCAAAACGGCTGGTGCCTCAATGAACACCAAACGCCGCAGTTCCTCCTGCTGAGCAACTTCGAGAAAAGCCTGACAGCCGATGATTAATTGCTGCCAATTGTCATCTAGTGGTTCGATCTGAGTTTGGATATAGTCTGTAATTTCGCTGTAAGCCTCAACGATGACAGTCTTGAAGACGGCCAGCTTATCTTTGAATTGATGATACAAAGCTCCCCGCGTCACCCCTAATTCGCTAATGATTTCCTCGGTCCCCGTGGCTGCATAGCCCTTTGTTGCAAACAGATGCCGCGCCCGATCAAGAATGGCGCGGCGGGTCCGTCGAGTTTGTTCAGCCTTGGTTAGCTTCGCGGTCATCATAAATCCTTCACATAAAACATTCAGACAGTATGTATCTTGACGAGAGGCAGAGGTGTCGATATTCTATAGATACATACAGATTGTATCTTTTGTGAGAGTTACCTCAAAGGGGTTCTGATGCTGGCTACGCTAAGTACTCGTAAAGCAACGATCGCCGATATTCCGTTTCT
>JBCBTL010000899.1:0-707 GCA_039818705.1 Cyanobacteria bacterium J06639_1 | reverse complement strand
CGAGGGGCTGGTAGGTCCATGCCAGGTGAAGCAAATCGGCTAACAAATGGAACAAGGCGATGGCATCTACGGGCTTTGCTAGAAACGCATCGCCACCCTGATTCAGGGCCATTTGCTGGTCTGATTGCGAGACTGAGGCCGAGGACACAATCACTTTGGTGTCCTTGAAGGCTTCGGTATGGCGAATATGGCCTAAGAATTCAAAGCCATCCATGACCGGCATAGCCAGGTCAGTGATGACTAAATCAGGAGCTTGGTTCTGTAAGGCCACTAACCCCTCCTGACCATTTTCCGCTTCTAGAATCGTGAACCCCAGCGGCGTCAGTAAGTTGGATAGTACGGCTCGGTTTTCCCAGCGATCGTCCACGACCAAGATGGCATAGGGTTGGTCACCCTCATAGCCGATGATACGCTCAATCCCATCAGATCCTCGTTGCTGCACCCAGTCATCAACTAAGGGTAGGTCCACCAGGAAGGAAAACTCACTGCCTTCGCCCACCTGACTTTTGACTTCAATGGTGCCGCCCATGAGTTGGACAATACGCTGACTGATCGCCAACCCCAAGCCAGTGCCTTCCGATTGCTTGCGCTGATTGCCGACCTGCTCAAAAGCTTCAAACAGTAGGGTGCGATCTTCCGCCGCAATGCCGATACCCGTATCAATGACTTGAAAGAGCAAAGCGGCTTGGGTATCCGAGCGGTGCAAC
>JBCBTL010000898.1:0-711 GCA_039818705.1 Cyanobacteria bacterium J06639_1 | reverse complement strand
CAGCCGTGAATTAATGCCACCGCTTGCAGACAACAAGCAAAGCTGGGCGACAGAACTACTCGTCGAGAAACAGCTAAAAGACTAGCTTTAACTCTGCGTTATCCTGAAATCACTTGAACAATGTCTTGATAGTCGGCAACTTCCATGACGATCGCAGCAAATCAATCCATAACGTTAGAGGAGTATCTCAACTATGACGACGGTACAGATACTCGCTACGAACTGGTAGATGGAATTCTAGTTGAGATGCCGACAGAAAGCCCGATCAACAAGACGATCGTGATGTTTTTGGTGAGCTATTTCTTGAAGTCAGGTCTGCCTTACTATCGCCTCGCCATTGGTCATCAGCTTGAAGTTCATTCAGAACAGGTAACCGCGCGCGAACCCGATTTAGTCGTGCATTCTGAGGCATCAGCAGCGGCAATTCTACAGGGGGACAAGCTATTGCGACTTGACATGCCTGTGCCTGACTTGGTTGTAGAAGTAGTCTCAAACAGCGAGACCGATCCGCGATCGCGAGATAGAGATTACATCGATAAGCGCCAAGAATATGCCCAACGAGGCATTCCTGAATACTGGATTTTGGATCCGATTGCGGCAGTGGTTTTAGTGCTTGAGCTTAAGGATGGACAATATCAGGAACAGCGCTTTATCGGGGGTGGATTGCTGGCATCACCCAAGTTTGCTGACCTAGGGCTGAGTGCAGCCCAG
>JBCBTL010000897.1:0-766 GCA_039818705.1 Cyanobacteria bacterium J06639_1 | reverse complement strand
AACTCCCCGAATCGGTCTCTGAACGAAGCGTCCTCTGTGGGGGGCGCTTCGTGTTTTCGTGCGAGCGAGTATCGCACCATATTTAAGAATCATTCTCATTGACAGCCTTCGATCTTCAGACGAGGATAGGGAGACAAATGCCCGATTGTCGTTGGTTGATTGATGCCCGCTACGGTTTCGTCAAATCACTCTTACCGTTGGGACGACGCAAGCCCCTCTGCCGGGGTTCGCCCTGACGAGGATGGCACTCCACCCCTCGCACGGGTGCCAGCTAGCGGCGATCGCTTGACTCCTTTGGCGTGGACGACGCGACGTTGTCCAAAGACGGGATGGCTGGATTGTTTCCTCGGACTTGCTGAGAGTCAGTTGCATCTCCGTCACAGCACGATGGACGCAACCCGAAAGATCGCAGTTCACTATCTCATAGCTGACGGGCGTGCCATCCTGGAGATGCGTCGCGCGCCGGAAGGAGTCCCGATGGCACTGTGGCAGAAAGTGCTGAGCAAAGTGCGATCGCGGCAAGTTCGACGCTAAATCTTCGGTTGTTTTGGGTGAGTTCGGTCGTGGGTGCCAAAATCAAAATGCCGTTCGTTGCCACGGGGCGACTGGTGGAGTACGTCACGAAAGATGACGTGAAGGTGAAGGGCTTTTATTTAGAAACGGCAACGGATACGCACTACATCAAGCTATCCAAACTGCTGCGGCAGGTCATGCCCGCCACGATCGCCCCCGGCACCGCAATCGAGGTGAAAGGCGAGCAGTGTAT
>JBCBTL010000896.1:0-823 GCA_039818705.1 Cyanobacteria bacterium J06639_1 | reverse complement strand
CTGATGCCATACACAATCAGCAGCGATGTCCACGGTGATTTTGCCACTCCCCACAATGACGCCACCCTCGACTACAGCCTCTGTGGAGCGCTCTCGAAGCTGGTTGCATTAGGAATGGAATTAAAGGAGGCGATCGCCGCCGTCACCCTTCACCCCGCCACTGTCCTTCAAGCCGAAGCTGACCTCGGCACCCTAAAAGCAGGCACCCGCGCCGATATCACAGTGTTAGAAAAAATGGATGCCCCTTGGATTTGCCGCGATGCCAAAGGCGAACAGTTAATCGCACCACAAAGATTTAGCCCAGCCTGGGTTGTCAAATCTGGAGAATTGATTACGCCTCATCGTCGCTTGCTCAAGGATTTGGTTGTCGCGGGCTAAGCTGTAAGCTCGACAACAACTCGCTATCGTGCTCTTATCTGGGCATAAGATCCCTGGTGGCACAATCCGTGTTGAACCGTCTACCTATTCGGACGTAGCTTAGTGCTATTCTGGCGAATCTCCGTGCCTTCAGGCCGGAGAGGATGTCAAGTACTTGATCCCGCCAAAGCTAGTGAAATGAGTTGTTTGAGGAGCAGCAGATGGAGCAGATGGAGCAGACTTTGATCACACAAGATTTTGCGATTTTAGCTCCAGTACCCGAGCAGCATCTGGTCACCGGGTTAGAGGCAATCGCGCAGCAGTTGGATGCTGACCCGCCTAAAGTTCCCCCGGTCTTGGCCTACGGCAGCAACGCTTTTGAGGTGTTTGGCAAAGCTGATGAGCTGAGAGGCGAACAGTGTGTTGAGATGTTCTTCTATGCCTCCCATGCGGAGAACCCAACATT
>JBCBTL010000895.1:0-936 GCA_039818705.1 Cyanobacteria bacterium J06639_1 | reverse complement strand
GATTCGAGTTCTTCTGGCCCCGCTCCTGCCTGCGTGACCGTCACCGACACGATGGGAATGTCGATATTGGGATTGGAGTCAACGCCCAACTGCCCGAACGAAATCAACCCGGCCAGCGTCAGCACCAAAAACAGTACGATCGTCGGCACGGGGCGGCGAATCGACCATTCAGAAATGTTGAGAGACATCGAACTCGCTCGCTAAGACTTCATGTAACTGATTCAGGTCAGCTCGCATCGGCTCGCTGCACTCAACCTCACCGACTCGTGCCCCACTGGGTTGCGCACCCTACAGCGACGGAGCGACCTCCACGAGATCGCCGTCGTTCAAATAGCTCGCCCCCGAGGTGACCACGCGATCGCCCGGCACCAATCCGTTGAGAATTTGCACGCGCTCCGTGGCAATCCCGTTCAGCTCGGCAGGTAACCGCGCTCCCACTCTCACCGGACGCGCCTCAACCGAGTTTTGAGCGGTCAATCGATACACCTGAAATTCGCCTTCGCCCCGAGGCAACACAGCTTTGGCGGGGACGGTCAATCCATTCGCAACTGTCACCGTCACCTCGCCTTCCAAAAACATGCCGGGACGCAGCAGCCCAGACGGAGGTAAATCCACGTTGACCGTAGCCACCCGCGATCGCGCGTCCACCACTGGGTCGATATCGCGAATCCGTCCGTCAAACTGAATTCGGCGATCGGTACTCGAAGCAATCCGCACGGGCGCGCCAATCTCGATATCTGCAAGCTGCGCCTGAGGGACTTCCGCCTGAAGTTCGAGCAAATCGTCCCGAATCAGCGAGAACATCGGCTGCGATCCAGACGAAACATCACCTACTCGAACTAATTTCTCTGCGATCGTCCCACTTGCCGGGGACAGCACTCGCGTCTGCTGGGTCTGAGTTTTCAGCCGCGCGATATTCGCTTCCTGACTGCGCAC
>JBCBTL010000894.1:0-958 GCA_039818705.1 Cyanobacteria bacterium J06639_1 | reverse complement strand
AAAAACTTCGACAAAATCGTCCCCATTTTCACGACGGGCGAGCTGTTCGATGGCGCTCCGGTAAACACGTCTCAGGGTACGTCTCCCATTAAAGTGATGTACCTCGAATCGAAAGATGGCAAAGCATTTGCCAGCGAGCCGACCCAATTTGCCACGATGATTCCGTTCCAGTACAACGCCGACACCCTCGGGTATCGACCCGACTTGGTAGGTCGCACCATTGGGTCTTGGGCGGAACTTTTCAACGAAGAATTTCAAGGGAAAACCTCGATCCTCGACATTCCTTCCATCGGCATCATGGATGCAGCAATGGTGGTGGAAGCGAGTGGATTGATGACCTTTGGCGACAAAGGCAATATGACTCGTGAAGAGTTAGACCAGATTACGAACATCCTGATCGAGCGCAAACGAGCCGGACAGTTCCGCGCCTTTTGGAAGACCTTTACCGAATCCGTCGAGCTGATGGCTTCGGGTGAGGTGGTATTGCAGTCGATGTGGTCGCCAGCGGTAACCCAGGTGAGAGCGCGCGGCATCGAATGTATCTACGCGCCCCTGAAAGAGGGCTATCGCGCCTGGGGCGGCGGCGTTGGCTTGTCGAAGAACCTGTCTGGGTTGGAACTCGACGCGGCTTACGAGTACATGAACTGGATGCTAGACGGCTGGCTGGGCGCGTTCTTGGGTCGTCAAGGCTATTACAGTGCCGCGCCCGAACTGTCGAAGCGATTCATGTCGCAAGCGGAGTGGGATTTCTGGTACGAAGGCAAGCCCGCAGAAGTGGATATGGTCGATCCGTTCGGCAATACCTTGGAGAAGGCGGGGGCAGTGCGCGACGGCGGCAGCTTTAACGATCGCATGGGTAACGTGGTCGTGTGGAACTCCACGATGGACGAGCAAGCGTACCTGGTGCGCAAGTGGAACGAGTTTATCGCAGCCTAACTTGAACCCCATGGCTGCAGAG
>JBCBTL010000893.1:0-964 GCA_039818705.1 Cyanobacteria bacterium J06639_1 | reverse complement strand
GTTCGACGCGAGGGTGAGAAAGTCTCGCGGTTCGAGGACTCCCATCCCGGCGCGATCGATGCGTAAAAGAGCTTCAACCCCCGAAATCGTGCCGTTATGGAGATCGAGAATGGGCTGGTAGTGCAGCCGCAGGTTATCCATCATCGTTGCAAAACCTCTAGACGGTACCCGGACAGCAAAAGACCGAAACGCAATGCAGCATCACTCGCACCGGCACACTCCCACCATCGAGAGCGCCAGCCAATGGCGATCGCCCCCGGCATTTGTACAGAAGATAGACAAATGCACAGAAGATATAGCAGCCTTCAAGCTGCTTAGGACGCGTTAGCCACCCCGAATGCCGTCGCAGTCAGGATTTCGGTGGCCGATCGACAACGTCAAGCACAATCGATCGCCAGTGCTCACGGCAAGCCAATCGTGACGTGGGTTGCCGCAGAGACCTCTTCGAGAGCAGACGCGATCGCCTCTTGTGAAACCCCCTGCTTGCGCAAACTTTCCACCAAGGCCAACACCGCACTGCGTTCGAGCCGATCGCGATCGGCCTGCAGTCCCCGATTGACATACGTGCGCAATAAAGGCTGATAGCCAGAGAACCCTAAAATCGGCGCTAACCGCTTCAGCTCCTCCAGCGTATGACTGGGAAACCGAATGGAAATCGTGGTCATCGCCCGAGGCGAGCGCTCGGCAGGGGCGGCAGACCGATCGGAGGCAGGAGGTGAAGAAAGAGCGTGCATAGCAATCGCAAAAATGAAGGTGGCATGAGGATAGAGAGCGCCACTTTACCCGAACTTTATGATTGCAACACTGCACCCACCCCTCCTCAAACAGAGGCGAGGAACTGTTTCAAACACTACATTTTCGAGAAAAGTATCGCGTGATCGCTGAAGCAGAAAAGTCCGATGTATGACAAAAGAAGTTCGGAAATTTCCCGAAAATCTTTCGTATATATATTGTCAATACATGC
>JBCBTL010000892.1:0-982 GCA_039818705.1 Cyanobacteria bacterium J06639_1 | reverse complement strand
ATTGTCTCAGAAGCGAATGGCTCTCTGCTTGCGTGGGGAGCATAGGCCGACAGAGACACGACGATTTGGAAGGTAAAGCTGCAAGTACCAGTCAATACGCTATGAACACGGTCTTTCAACCGATGGATAGATGGAACCGGATTCCCTGGCGCAAGCTAGAGAAACAGGTTTTTAAGCTGCAAAACCGGATTTACCGAGCCTCTCAACGTGATGATGTCAAAACCGTTCGCAAGCTCCAACGACTCTTGTTGAAATCCTGGGCTGCCAAATGTCTGGCCGTGCGCCGGGTCACTCAAGACAACCAAGGCCGCCGTACTGCTGGTATTGACGGGGTCAAATCCCTCAAACCCACCGAACGGCTCCGCCTAGTTAAGACCTTGAGCCTCAATGCGAAAGCGACACCGCTCCGACGGATTTGGATTCCCAAATCCAACGGTCAGCGACCGCTCAGCATTCCGACCTTGCACGACCGGGCGCGGCAGGCGCTCGTCAAACTGGCTTTAGAGCCGGAATGGGAAGCGCGGTTCGAACCCAACTCGTATGGCTTTCGTCCGGGCCGCTCCTGTCATGATGCCATCGAAGCTATTTTCCTGGCCATTCGCTTCAAGCCGAAATATGTGCTTGACGCCGATATTGCTCAGTGCTTCGATAAAATCTCACACGACAAGC
Organism: Cyanobacteria bacterium J06639_1; assembly: GCA_039818705.1. Lineage (GTDB taxonomy): Bacteria > Cyanobacteriota > Cyanobacteriia > Thermostichales > PCC-7336 > JBCBTL01. The sequence goes on along the minus strand of JBCBTL010000892.1, from coordinate 313 downwards.
TCTTGGACAAGCTCAATACGTTTCCGACCCTACGTCGTCAAATCCGGGCGTGGCTCAAAGCAGGGGTGTTAGATGGAAACCAGTTGTTTCCCACCTCTGAGGGGGTCCCTCAAGGGGGGCCGGTTTCGCCTTTGTTAGCGAATATCTGCCTCCACGGCATGGAGGAACATCTCCATCAAACCTTCCCGCCCACGTCTACCTATATCGACGGTAAACAGGTCAAGATTCCTGCACCCGCACTGATTCGATACGCCGATGATCTGGTCGTCTTACCCCCAGACCTAGCGGTCGTTCAATCAGCCCAATCAGCCCT
>JBCBTL010000891.1:0-1013 GCA_039818705.1 Cyanobacteria bacterium J06639_1 | reverse complement strand
TCTAACGACTGCATTAGCTCAGACCGTTCGCTGTAGTCGTTAGAACTAGCCGTAGAAAGCATTAGCAAACACATCGCCCTCCGCCAGCTCAGCCGCAACGACGCGATCGAAGTTGGCGCGTGAGCGATCGCGAGTTACCCTTGCTCTCGCAGCTCGCCAATCTGTGCGACCGACAATCCAGTGGCTTCAGCAATTTGAGCATCAGATAAATTCGTGGTGAGGAGATTGCGGGCGATCGCCCGAGCCGCTTGTAGCTCGCCCTGTTGCAATCCCTGCTCGATCCCTTGCTGCACCCCGCGCTGCTCGATTTCCTTTTCGAGTTCCAAAAATGCCTGCGATAACGCCATCGCAACCTCCTGCTCTTCAGTATCGAGCTGGCCTCTTGCCTCGATTGTAATTCGCCAGCTCGCCAACATTCGCAATGCCGACTCCCGCCACGGCGCTTCGGCAGGTAACGCGAGTAGCTTTTCAATCGCTCGCTTTTGTACGCGACCTTTTCCGAGCAAGCGCAGCCACAGTGTATCTGCCGTTTCCGGTAACCGATGAATAGCAATGACGGTGGTGCGAAATGATGATGCCGTACCGTAAACTCCCACAGGCCATCCATCTCTGGGAAATGCTCCTATTGATCGCAAGAAAGATTCGGAAGTAGTCGGACTCAATATCCACAGGTGGGGGGCGATCGCATTTGATATCACTTGCTCTCGTTGCAGCCGCTTGCGCCACTCGGTGACGACGGCAAACAGTTTGAGTAAACAACTCTCCAAATCAGATGCAGATAGAGCATTGCGAAAGGGCTCGAGTAAGCAAGGGGTTTGCGCCATGCGCCCGAGGATGCCAAGCCCCGCTGGTACATCTGCCATTTTGTCGGGGTCGGGGTCGAACCACACGTCAACGAAGCGACTCTCGCCCAAGACTTCGCGGCTGAGTTCAACGCGACCCAGGGGGGAGAGCAGTTCTTCGAGCAGTTGCTTTGAAAGTTGGTCGAATGGGTTTTGGGACATACGGCAGGG
>JBCBTL010000890.1:0-1039 GCA_039818705.1 Cyanobacteria bacterium J06639_1 | reverse complement strand
GAATGTCATCGTTTTACGCCTCAAGCCCGCAGAGGATCTGAAAGAATGCTTGCAAGCCGTGACGACTGAACGAGCGATCGCGGCAGGAATCATCCTTACCGGTATCGGAAGTTTAGAACGGGCTGCGTTGAGATTGGCTGGGAGTAGCAGTTCAACTGTGTTCGATCGCCGCTTCGAGATCGTCTCGCTCTCCGGCACGCTTTCCCCGGACGGACTCCACGTGCATGTGGCGATCGCCGACGAAACCGGACAGATGCTAGGCGGTCATTTGGTGCCGGGATGCCAGATTGCAACCACGGCTGAAATCGCCATTGGGGTGTGTTCTGAGTTGACATTTTCGCGCCCGGTTGATGACGTGACGGGGTTTCGGGAATTGGCAATCGCCTCAAAACAGTCCTGAGGGCAGAGCAGCGATAGCTCGAACGTACCGTCTTTGCATATCCAGCCTTTCCGGTAGCGTAGAAAACGATACGTGCAGGAGATAACAGGTGGCTGGCAAGCGGATTTTGTGGGTGCAGGTTTGGGGATTGGCGGCGATTCAAGGAGCCATCTCTTTAACCTGGGTGATTTACAACCTCTACTTGCCCGATTTACTCACTCAGTTCGGCTTTGCGGCATCGCTCGCGGGTGTCTTGCTCGTCATAGAAAATATTCTGGCTGCCGTGATGGAGCCGCTGATGGGCAGCCTGTCCGATCGCGTTCAGCGTTTCGTCACTACTTCGTTTCCGTTCATCACGGTGGGACTCGTCGCGGCCTCCTTCTTTTTCATCGCCATTCCCGGCACGGTCACATTTATCAATCCTGTCGGACTGATGCGGGGACTGTTGCTCGTGGTGCTGGTGTCTTGGGCGATCGCCATGACCATTTTTCGCAGTCCGGCCATGTCGCTGCTGGGTCGCTACGCCTTCAGCTTCGACTATCTGCCGAGCCTGTGGCTGGCACCCGTGGGCGTGGCCCTCGGCCTGCTGCTCGTGGGCGGCGCCGGCCTCGCCTCGGCCGGACGCAGTGCCAACGTGCCCACGGTCACGATCCTCGCCCG
>JBCBTL010000889.1:0-1049 GCA_039818705.1 Cyanobacteria bacterium J06639_1 | reverse complement strand
ACTGGCTACACTACGCCGAAGGCTCAGTCATGCCGTTGCTCTTCTTGCCACTCCTATTCGATCGTATCGAAAAGCGACCGATGCCCTTTTTTGCCCGCCCCATTGCCAAAAAAATTTCAGAGAAGACTCAGAATGCCTTCGTTAAACCTCAACTCGCTCGCCATTTCGAGTTTCTAGAATCAGAGCTAACGAAAAGCCTCTGGTTTGCGGGTGAAACCTTCACTGCTGCTGACATTCAAATGAGCTTCCCACTCGAAGCTGCGGTCGTGCGAGTCGGGCTGGACGACCGCTATCCAAATTTAATGAAGTTTTTGAAGCGAATTCAGGCGCGTCCGGCATACCAGCGGGCGATCGCGCGTGGGGGAGAATTCCGCATTCTAGGCTAACAGTTCGTCCCCGCAAGCACGCATTGCTTTTGACGGTTACGTTAGGAAAGGAAATCTTGGCTGCCTTAACCCGACTCGCGAACCGAAGAGGGTACCGTTAGCCGATCTTTAATGAGGCAAAAACTCTACGCCGCTCGACATCGGTAGAAGTCTCAATCGGTGAAAGCCTAAGCGATCGCATTGGGCACAGGGCTCGTCGCGCGTTGGAGCAGCGTTTTGACTTCGGCATCAGACACCTGCTCGAAACGCTCGTACCACGCGCCGATCGCAAAGAACGGAACGGGTTGGAGCAGGCTGACGAGTTCGTCCGTGTCTTCGCGCAAAAGCGAGTGAGTTTCGCCGGGCATCATCGGCACAGCCACGACGATTCGGGCAGGGGATTGCCGACGCAGGACGGTTAGAGCCGCGCGCAGACTCGACCCCGTCGCGATGCCGTCATCGACCACGATGACTGTTTTACCCGCGAGATCGGGAAAAGAGCGATCGCCCCGATACACCCGTTCGCGACGGGCGAGTTCCTGACGCTCGACGGCAGCCACGGCATCGATATCAGCTTTGGCAATGCCGAGCGAGGTGATGACATCAGAATTGAGCACCATCACGCCGTTGGAGGCGATTGCGCCCATCGCTAGTTCGGAATGCCAGGGTACGCCTAACTTGCGC
>JBCBTL010000888.1:0-1094 GCA_039818705.1 Cyanobacteria bacterium J06639_1 | reverse complement strand
ATGTCGATCGGTTGTCGAACCCATGATTGCCTCGCCCAAAACACCGCTGAGTGCGGAAGACTATCTGGCTTTAGAAACCACGAGCGCGCAAAAGCATGAATTTATCGACGGTCGCGTTTTTGCAATGGCTGGGGCGACGGATAGCCACATCACGATCGCCCTCAACGTGGCCATGCTCTTGCAATCGCATTTGCGGGGAACGGAGTGCCGCACCTATATTTCTGACATGAAACTTCGCATCGATCGGCAAAACTGCTTCTACTATCCCGACGTATTCGTAACCTGCGATGCCCGCGATCGCGAAACCAACACGTTCAAGCGCCACCCCGCAGCGATCGTAGAAGTGCTATCCAAATCGACCGAAGCCTTCGATCGCGGCGATAAGTTTGCCGATTATCGAACGCTCGAAACGCTGCGAGAATACATCCTCATCAACCACCGTCATCGACGGGTCGAGTGCTTCCGGCGCAGCGAGTCGAATCGTTGGGTGCTGCACACCTACACGAGTGAAACGCCACGGATTGATTTGGCGATCGCCAATATCACCCTCAATCTCGCGGACGTGTACGAGGATGTCGAGCTAGAAGACAGAGCGGAGGAGGTTTAGCGATCGCCCGCTGCCGTCAGTCGTTCGATGGCGGCGATCGCGTGCCACTGCACCCGTTCGTCAGCATCGCGCGCCAGTGTTTCCAGTACGGGCAACGCGCGCAAGTCTTGCAACTGACCCAAGCTGTGGGCGATCGCCGCGCGAGCGCTTGCCGACACGTCACCCTCGTCTAGCAGAGCGAACAGCATCTCCACCGCCACTGGGCGCAGTTCGATCGCCTCTAAACGACCGAGGGCGGCGATCGCCTCCTGACGAGCAGCCGGATCGAGCTGCGACATGGCTTGGCGTAAATGCCGCAACGCAACCGGAGTCGCCATCCACACCAGCGCGCGGGCGATCGCGCACTGCAACCGCACGGGCACGAGCGTCTTTGTCAGGTGCAAGCCCAACAGCTCAGCCGCCCGAGGCAACGGACTCCGACTCAACGCAAACGCGGCTTTCTCCGCCACATGGATATCGAGGTCGTCCAAACAATCACTCAGTTTAT
>JBCBTL010000887.1:0-1104 GCA_039818705.1 Cyanobacteria bacterium J06639_1 | reverse complement strand
CCGCGAGAGGGTCAAAAAGTCTTGCACGAGCGTCCGCAAGCGCTCGGCATCCTGAGTGGCAGTATCGAGGCATTGCCGTCGCGAGAATGTGTCGATTTAGCGTTGAGTCGGCTGACTGCTCGCCGGATGCGTCAAGCACTTCCCGAGGTAAGCGTCGAACTGGATGATGACTTGCCCGCGATCGCCGCCGATGGCGAATGGCTGGTCGAAGCGCTCAACAAATTGTTCGATAACGCCTGTAAATTTACTCCGGCTGACGGTCAAATCGCCGTCTGTGCCCGGTCAACTACGGATCGCGCCGCTCAACCTGTCGTGCAATTCACCATCACAGACAGCGGTCGCGGCATTGAAGCCGAGCGACTCGAACAAATTTTCGATCGCTTTTATCAGGCAGAAGGATCGCTGCGACGCACGGTGGGCGGCACGGGGCTGGGGCTGGCCATTTGCCGACTCATCATTGAGTCATTCGGAGGCACGATCTGGGCGGAGTCGGCAGGGCGCGATCGCGGCAGTTCCTTTCACTTCACGGTGCCCGTCGCTAACCACACCGATTGAGCAGACTCTGCTCAATCGTGTTGAGCGCCGATCGCCTCGCGAATGTGCGCCATGCCGGACTCAGACAGTTTTGCGCTCAGCCCCTCGGCGATCGCCTTGATCAGGGCTGGCCCTTCGTATACCAATCCCGTGTAAACCTGGAGCAAGCTGGCTCCCGCTCGAATTTTTTCCCAGGCCGCATCAGCTGAATCGATGCCCCCTACCCCCACGATGGGTACGCGTCCCGACGTTTGCCGCCAGATGTGAGCGATGACTTCGGTAGAACGCGAGCGCACGGGGGCACCGCTAATTCCGCCCGCTTCCTGCTGAGGAGACGTTCCCGTCGCCGCCAGGTATTGAGTGGTGAGGCGATCGCGGCTGATGGTGGTGTTCGTGGCAATGATTCCGGCAATTTGACAGGGCTCGACTAGCGTCAGCAAATCGTCGATTTCTGTCCAGCTCAGGTCGGGAGCAATTTTGACCAGGATGGGCTTGCGATCGCGGTTGCGCTCTTGCAGTCGCTCTAGGATTTCTTGCAAAGAGGCTTTGGCCTGAAGTTCGCGCAGCCCT
>JBCBTL010000886.1:0-1108 GCA_039818705.1 Cyanobacteria bacterium J06639_1 | reverse complement strand
TCACTTTCAGTTTGGATTCGATTCTGCGAGTGCAGTCGAAAATCACCGAATACCGGAACTTCCCCTGCGTGCGTTCGCAAGGCTACCCAGCTTCCAAACGGCGTATCTTCCTCTTTTTGCCAGTCGCGCCAAGTTCTGCGTGAAGCCCCCGTGACGCGGTCGTAACTTCGAGTTTGGGAGGGGCGAGAAATCAAACCGAACAAGTGCGATCGCCGAACGACGCATCGAGCTTCTTTAGAGGAAGTACGCTCGCAACTGAGCTGAATGACTCCACTGTTATACATGACCTTAACGGCCAGAGAAAGTGCCATCATCAGTATCAGAGATGCAAATATTCCGATATAGTCAGCTCGCTCTGGACGGTTGCGTATGACGAGTTTTGAGGGTGTTTGCTCGATGATATGCATATTTCTTGAGATACCAGCTCGTTGGCGATCGCATGCGAGTTTTCAGTCTGAGCGATCGTAGCAAAACTAGCTGGAACGTGTGGGCGATCGCCTCCAAGCTACAACACTTCAGCCGTAGCGACGCTCCATCCACGGGTACTGAAGGCGCTTTGTTACATTGATAGCAGCCGCGACCTCGGAGGTCTCTTGTGACCCAAACCATTTCTCGGACATCGCAATACCTGACGATGGAAGAGTACCTGGCTCACGACGACGGTACGGACAAACGCTATGAGTTGGTTGATGGAGAACTGGTAGAAATGTCCGTCGAAGATCTCGTCAACGTAGAGATTGCAACGTTTTTACTCTTCGAGTTTGCAAAATACGTTCCACGCAGAATGCTAGCGATCGCGAACCTCGAAATTGAAGTGGGAGGCAAACGGGCAAAAACCAGAATCCCAGATTTGGCGATCCATTCTCAAGATTCGCGAGCGGCTTTGAACGGACAGAAACGAGCTATCCTGCTGCGGGACATGCCGCCGCCTGCTTTGGTTGTTGAAGTTGTATCGCCGGGAAAAGAAAATCGCGATCGCTACTACCGTTTCAAACACACCGAATATGCTGCGCGCGGCATTTCTGAATATTGGATTATCGACCCTGAAGCCCAGAAGATTACGGTTTGCCTCTGGGTCAACGGACGATACGAAGACACGGTTTACTCA
>JBCBTL010000885.1:0-1124 GCA_039818705.1 Cyanobacteria bacterium J06639_1 | reverse complement strand
CGAGTCATGGGAGTCTCCTAAATGGGGTAAGTAGCATTGGGTCGTCGAATGGAAGCTTCGGGGTCGTCAGTCGTACCCGCCGAACATGAAGAGAAAAGAGGGTTCGTCGGTGACATTCATCAGGCCGTGCAGATTGCCGCCGTCGAGCATGGCTAAGCTGCCAGACTGGAGGGTACGAATTTCAAAACTGCGTTCGCGATCGGGGAACTTGCACCAATCGCCAATCACCATCAAGCCTCGTCCGCTGGTCATGAAAAACACTTCTTGGCTGTCGCGGTGGCGGTGCAGCCCGATGCCGCATTCGGGATTGAGGGCGTGCAGATCCATGTAGTTCACGGCCAGGAACGGTTCCGTTCTCGTGTCCGATCGCACTTTTTGGCTGAACGCGTCCAAATTCCAAGGCTGCAAGACGCGATGAAGTTCATTACTATCAGCAAACTCGAAATAGTTCGAGAACAGATTTCGATATTCCAAAAAGCCGATGCCGCCGTGCGGATTTGGGCTTATACCTGCCTTCAGAAAATGCTCCCAGCCGCGCACTTTCATCCCAAATCGATAGCGATAGTTCGCCCCCGATTGCGAATCCCAAAATTGCTCGCTGGCATCCGCCCATGCGACTTCAACGTCCAGGGGCAAAATGGGATGCATGGTATGGGTTGAGGCCACAGATCGAACGTCCAAGTCGGATAGTTTATCGCGACTGAAATCGTCGGGGCTGCCGTGAATGAGATCGTTGCGCTGCTGGATTTCGCCGCGAGCGAGAGCCGCTTTGCCTTTTTCGTCGAGCAAGTCGTGCAGGTTAGAACCTGGATAGCCCCACAGTTCGACTTCGTAGCGATCGCTAGCCGGGTTGTAGGGAACGGTAATGAGGGATGGTGTCGCGACGGCACCGACTCGAATCCAAAGCTTAATCGTCGCTCCAAGCTGGTGGTTGGCTAGCTCCGACAAAGCCGAATCGGCTCCCCCTCGGTAGGACAAACGTAAAAACGCTCCCGTCCAATCTCCTGCAGTAACCCACCCTCGCATCAAATAAGTGTCGGTTAGAAAGAAATCGCGGACATTCTGCTTCTGGAAATCATTTTTGTTGTCTTGCTGAGTGGGATCGAGCGGATCGGACACGTCAG
>JBCBTL010000884.1:0-1128 GCA_039818705.1 Cyanobacteria bacterium J06639_1 | reverse complement strand
TGGCGAGGCGATCGACCTAAGCGGCTTGCCATTGCCAATGACGCTAACCGCAGAACGACGCGATCGCGGCGCGCTAGATGCCACCCCGATGATGACTGAAGGCGATCGACTGAGCATTGCGTTCTCGCCAGACGACCGACTCGACAACACGCAAGGGGTCGTCCGATTTACGCAAGACGGTCGAGTTTACGTGAACTAGGAAATGGGTTAGCCGTTCGTCTCCCGCAGTTCGCGAATCTGTTCGACCGACAATCCAGTAGCTTCAGCAATTTGAGCGTCAGATAAATTCGTGGTGAGGAGATTGCGGGCGATCGCCCGAGCCGCTTGAAGCTCCCCTCGCTGCAATCCCTGTTCGATGCCTTGCTGCATGCCGCGCTCGATGCCTTGCTGTAATCCCTGCTGCAATCCTCGCTGCTCGATTTCCTTTTCGAGTTCCAAAAATGCCTGCGATAACGCCATCGCAACCTCCTGCTCTTCAGCTTCGAGCTGGCCTCTCGCCTCAATTGTAATTCGCCAGCTTGCCAGCATTCGCAAAGCTGACTCCCGCCACGGCGCTTCGGCAGGCCGGTCTAGCAGCTCTTCAATCGCTCGCTTCTGCACCCGACCTTTGCCCAACAAGCGCAGCCACAGCGTATCTGCCGTTGCGGGTAACTGATGAATGGCAATAACGGTGGTGCGAAATAACGATGCCGTCCCGTAGACTCCTACCGGCCAGCCGTCCTTGGGAGATGCCCCCATCGATCGCAAGAATGCCTCAGAGGCGGTCGGACTCAACAACCACAAGTGGGGAGCGGCGATCGCATTGGACATCGCTTGCTCCCGCTGCTGCCGTTTGCGCCATTCCGTAACGACAGCAAACAGCTTGAGCAAACAACTTTCTACATCGACCGGAGAAGGAGCGTTGCGAAAGGGTTCGAGTAGGCATGGGGTTTGCGCCATACGCCCGAGGACTCCGAGACCTGCTGGAACGTCTGCAATTTTGTCGGGGTCGGGGTCGAACCACACGTCAACGAAGCGACTCTCGCCCAAGACTTCGCGGCTGAGTTCGACTCGACCCAGGGGGGAGAGCAGTTCTTCGAGCAGTTGCTTTGAAAGTTGGTCGAATGGGTTTTGGGACATACGGCAGGG
>JBCBTL010000883.1:0-1132 GCA_039818705.1 Cyanobacteria bacterium J06639_1 | reverse complement strand
AGCAGACTCGCCGCTTTCTTCGCCCCTTCCACCAGCACGATCGGCACGCGCTCCCGCTGCACCCACGCCCAAAATCCCGCTCGGCGATCGCGGGGCATCGTCAATCCGTAGCTGCGAGCCACCTTTTCCCAAATGCGCTCGGGCACGTCAAGCACGAACACTCGCGTCGGCGTTTTTACCGGATGTTCGTACTTGATGGGTTTGCCTTTTTCGGGAGACAGGCGCGGTCTGTCGGGCTTGAAACAACCCCACTGCATGTGTTTCCAGCCATCGAGTGGGTCGAGACCGCTGCACCACCAGCCGCCTTCGGTCAGGTGAGCGTATCGCTGGCGGACGCGATCGCTCAACGCCCCATCCTGCGTTCTCGACAATTGGTCAGAGTAGCAGACTCGTCGGTAGGTCTCTTCGCCGCGAACGCTCTTGAAGTTGAGCGCGATGAGGTCTGCCGCGATCGCGCTGTCGCGATGCAGTTCCTCGAAGTGCTGCGGGTTGAGGGTGGGAACATCAGCAATCTCTACCGCGCGATCGCCTTCATCCCGAGTTCGGACGCGCCGTTTCCAGAGAGGTTTCGAGGAGCGTTCGGCTTTGTCTGTCTCTCCTCCTACGTCCGTTGCCCATTCCCGCTTCATTTGTCGTCGCAGCAGCTCGACGGGGTTCTGATTGGCTCGACTCTGCTCGGCCAGAGTCGCCAACTGGTCGAGATCTGCGGCGTAGATCTTTAGCTCGCGCTTGACTCGGCTGACCGCGACATAGAAGCTCTCTTTGCTCGCCGTCCGGTCGGCTGCCATCAGAACCCGCTCGGCAGTTTTGCCCTGCGCCGCGTAGGTGGTGGACACGAGCGCATAATCAAAATGCTGAGGTCGCGAGAGGTCGATCGCCTCAAAGCGCCCGTTCGCGTACTGCACTCGCGCGATGTCGTCCTCGATGGATTCGACCCAGAACTGTTGTCCGTTGCGATGCCCCAGGTCGCGATCGTTCTTCGTCCAGCGCAGCATGTCTCCCGGTGCGATCTCGATCGGCTCGCGGGCAAAGGCCACTTTCTTGAAATGCAGGTCTGCGCGCGTTCGCGTGCCTGTGTGCCGCGTTCACGCTGTCCACGAGCGCGCAGGCCGAGATCGATCTGCCCTTCGAG
>JBCBTL010000882.1:0-1149 GCA_039818705.1 Cyanobacteria bacterium J06639_1 | reverse complement strand
AATCGTCGGCTCGGGTAATGATGGCAGTCTCAGCACGCTGCTGTGCGAACACATCTACGACTTGGCGCTCATGTCGCAGAAAATTCCGACCCCCGATACGCTGCAATCGTTCGTGCAGCGTTCGAACAAGGTGCTGACGGAGTTGACAGCGAAGGCGGCAGGTTGATGTCTGAGTTGGAAGATCCGAAAACTCGACCTTTGGTCGCGATCGCCATGGGCAGCGATTCCGACCTGCCGGTCATGGCTGCAGCAGCTGAGGTGTGCGATCGCTTCCAAATTTCTTATGTTGCGAAAATCCTGAGTGCCCACCGTACCCCCGAACGAATGGTAGAGTTCGCCAAAACCGCTCACGAACAGGGGTTTCAAGTCATCATTGCCGGAGCGGGGGGAGCCGCTCACCTGCCTGGCATGATGGCCGCGCTCACTCCGCTACCCGTCATCGGCGTGCCGGTGCCAACTCGTCAGCTTCAAGGGGTGGACTCTCTCTATTCCATCGTGCAAATGCCGCGCGGCATTCCCGTGGCAACAGTGGCGATCGGCAATGCTCAAAATGCGGGGCTGCTGGCTGTGCAAATGCTGGCTAGCTCCCGCCCTAAATTACTTCAAAGCGTCTTGGACTACCGAATAGAACTGCAGCAGATGGTGCAGCAGAAAGATACCCGCCTCGAACAGCTCGGATATCGAGCCTACCTAGACCTCATGCAACATAGTTAACAGCTTGGCCAGGCAGCTAAAAACCAACGGCTCAGCAGCATCCATCACAGCTGAGCACATTTTTACGTGCGAACTGTCACTCCTAGAGGCTTGATGACAGCGGGAGAGTTCGTGGTGAAAATACGGACAATAGATCGAACACAAAAAAATAATTAGTCTAAAGCTCGTAAGAAATCCTTTGACATGTGGGAATGGATAGACATCCATCACTGATTCTTGGACGTTTTGCTTCAGATTCAGATTGAAAGATCGATAATCAAGTGGATTGACTGGGTATCGTAATAAACGAAGTCATCTAGATATACATACGACAGTTCACACCTCTTTTGCGTGGATGAAAGGTTGGGAAGGTACGCACGTGCATTCCTGAACTGAAATTTTCAGAGAGTCGTTTGAATCAGCTACTGAATGGAATGAGGTGGAGACATGTTTGCG
>JBCBTL010000881.1:0-1151 GCA_039818705.1 Cyanobacteria bacterium J06639_1 | reverse complement strand
ATACCAAATCCGTGTAACTTACCCCCGAAACGTTTAGAATGGAGCTATGCCTAGAAAACTCCATCTCGAAAGTCACTTCTCCTCCGAACAGCTCAAAGCTCGATACCGCGCCTGTACGGACCCAGTTGAATCGCGACGCTGGCATTTACTGTGGCTGGTGTGCGAGCAATCGTCTCTCACTGACGCCGCCGCCGTTGTGGGCTTCAACTACGACTACGCTCGCGACATTGTGCGTGCCTACAACCAGAATGGAGCCGAGGGCTTGCGCAATCGCCGCAAAGACCGATGTCCCGGGCTCTCCCGCGCTCTGCTGACTCCCGAGCAATGTGCTCAACTGCGCCAGCGGCTGCAATCTCCTCCCGAAGACGGGGGCATCTGGAGCGGCCCCAAAGTGGCTGAGCACATGGCTGTTCTGACCGGGCGAGAGCACGTGTGGCCTCAACGAGGTTGGGATTACCTGAAGCGCTTGGGCTTTTCGTGTCAGCGCCCGCGTCCCCGGCACGTCAAAGGTGACCCTCAAGCGCAAGCCGCGTTTAAAAAAACCTTCCTCAGCGCCAAGTCGAGCTAGAGCAGCGCTATCCCGAGGCCACGGTGGAGGTCTGGTCATTTGACGAGCATCGTCTGGGCTTGAAACCGATTGTGCGCAAAGTCTGGGCTCCTATCGCTGAGCGTCCCATCGCGCCAGTCAACCCTCGCTATCAATGGACGTATCTATACGGGTTCGTGCATCCGCAAACGGGAGCGACGGAATGGTTGATTCTGCCTCGGGTCAATGTGGAGTGGTTCAATCGCGCTCTCAAAGAGTTTGCTAGCACAGTCGGGGCTGGAGCTGACAAACGCATCCTGCTGGTGCTCGATGGAGCCGGCTGGCATCGCAGTCAGCAGCTAGACGTGCCCGAAGGGATTCATCTGGAATTTCTGCCGCCGTATTCTCCCCAGTTGCAACCAGCGGAGCGACTGTGGTCACTAGCGGACGAGGCGATAGTGAATCAATGTTTTGACAGTTTGGATGACCTAGAAGACATCTTGGCGGCTCGCTGTTGCCAGTTATCCGAGTGTCATCAACAGCAGATTCAAGCACTGACTTACTACCACTGGTGGCCGGGATAATGACCGAGATGTTTAGGGGGTATGCTTTACGGATTTGGTAT
>JBCBTL010000880.1:0-1161 GCA_039818705.1 Cyanobacteria bacterium J06639_1 | reverse complement strand
AGCGATACACCTCAATGGTGAAGTCTACGTGGCCGGGGGTGTCGATGATGTTGAGCTGGTGGTCTCTCCACTCGCAACTGGTGGCCGCCGACTGAATCGTGATGCCCCGTTCCTGCTCCTGCTCCATGAAGTCGGTGGTTGCAGCACCATCGTGAACTTCACCGATTTTGTGGATTTTGCCGGTGAGCTTCAGGATGCGCTCGGTGGTGGTGGTTTTACCCGCGTCCACGTGAGCGAAGATGCCGATGTTGCGATACCGAGTGAGATCTTTGTTCATGTCTGCTCTCTAGGAATCTAGGAGGTAAAGGGGGGACAGTGGGCGTTCAGCCGATCGCGAATGCTACCGCTGAGGGAGCTGAGAGGGTCTCAAACTCCGACGCAAACTGGATTCCCATAATGTAAATCATTAAGAAATCCTTTTCCATGCTCGTCGGAACGTTGCCAAATGTAAAGGTCTGGCAACCGAACTTCTGGACTGAGGGCGGTACGGTTGCCCGGAGATCCAGGGGGCGTGGGCGGGCGATCGCCTGTCAAGTTTGACTACAGTTCGTCGGGAAATTCTCCGGCGGTAACGCGCAAATTGCGATCGCGCCCGTCCCGATTCGTCCGCACGGTTAGGACATCTCCAGTGGCGTAGCCTTCCAGCACGCTCTGCATGTCGGAGGTGTCGGCGATCGCCTGTCCCTCAACTGCGGTGACCACATCTCCCGCCCGGATGCCTGCCCGCGCTGCGGGGCCATTGGGTTCGACGGCTTGCACGAGGACACCCGCGCTTTCTGCAATGCGAAAGGGGATGCGGCTGTCGCTGTTAACGCGATCGCGCAGTTCGGGGGTGAGCGTCGTCATTTGAATGCCCAAGTACGCCCGCAAAACGCGCCCGTTGGCGATGAGCTGTTCGGCAATCCGCTGAGCGGTGGCAACCGGAACGGCAAAACCAATCCCATTCGCCCCCCGCACGATCGCCGTGTTGATGCCGATGACGTGGCCCCACTGATTCAACAATGGCCCGCCGGAATTGCCGGGATTGATGGCCGCGTCGGTTTGGATAAATTCAGCTCGCTGGATGGGGATGCCGACATCGCTAGCCGAGCGTCCGACCGCGCTGACAATACCAACCGTGACGGTGTTGCTCAAGCCCAAAGGATTCCCGATCGCGATCGC
>JBCBTL010000879.1:0-1219 GCA_039818705.1 Cyanobacteria bacterium J06639_1 | reverse complement strand
CGGTCATTTCGGCCTCGGCTTTTACTCAGCTTTCATGGTGTCGAGCCTCGTCGAAATCGATACGCTCTCCTATCGCGAGGGCAGCGAAGCCGTACATTGGTCGTGCGACGGTTCGACTGAATTCAATCTTTCGGACTCGACCCGCGACACGGTCGGCACCACGATTACGCTAACGCTGACTGAAGAGGACGACGAATACCTCGAACCCGGTCGCATTCAGCAGCTCGTGCGCAAATACTGCGACTTTTTGCCCGTACCGATTCACATGGGCGAAGAGGTCATCAACAAACAACAGCCGTTGTGGACGCGATCGCCTTCTGAACTCACCGATGAAGACTATCTAGAGTTCTATCGCTATCTCTATCCCTTCCAGGAAGACCCGCTGTTTTGGATTCACATCAATACGGACTATCCGTTTTTGGTGAAGGGAATTCTGTATTTTCCGAAACTTCGCCCCGACATCGATCCCAATCGCGGCCAAATCAAGCTGTATTGCAACGAAGTCTTCGTTAGCGACAACTGCGAGGAAGTGATTCCTAAGTTCTTGCTGCCGCTGCGAGGCACCATCGACCTCGACAGTAACGACATTCCCCTCAACGTGTCCCGCAGCTACCTGCACAACGATCGCAAAGTGCAACGCATCGCCGATCACATCGCCAAAAAAGTGGGCGATCGCCTCAAGGATCTCTACGAAGACGACTACGATCGCTTCCTGGAGGTTTGGCCGGATATCAGTCTGTTCGTCAAGTTCGGCTCGATGAATAGCGACAAGTTCTACCAGCAGGTGAAAGACATCATCGTCTTCAAAACGGCAGACGAGTCGGCAGAAGCCAAATCTGCTTACGTGACACTGGTAGACTACCTGGAACGAAATAAGGAGAAGCAGGAAAAGACGGTCTACTACGCTTCCGACAAGGCAACGCAGCACGCTTACATCGACCTGCATCGCAGCCAGGGGTACGAAGTCTTAGTCCTCGACGGCCTCATCGACACCCACTTCACGGGCTTTTTAGAGCGCGAGAACGAAGAGGTGCAGTTCAAGCGGGTGGATGCCGAGCTGGACGACACGCTGGTGGATGAAGACGGTGCGGATAACATTGTCGATCCGAAAACCAACAAGACGCGCGGCGAGCTGCTGCAAGACCTATTCAAGTCCGCGCTGGGCAAAGAGAAGCTGACGGTCAAGGCGCAAGCGCTCAAAACCGACACCGTGCCCGCC
>JBCBTL010000878.1:0-1237 GCA_039818705.1 Cyanobacteria bacterium J06639_1 | reverse complement strand
TCGCATGGATGGCTAAGGTGACGCGCTGATGGGCACGGATGACATAGACCGTGGCGTAGACAAAAAAGGACGTCGTCCCGGCTTTGGCTCGAGAACGGTAGATGTAGCAGGTCTCGGCCGATGTGGGCTGGCCATAGTAGGGAATCAAATTCAGGTCGATGGCTAGGCGGTGACGATGGTTGGCAATCTCCGCTGGCAGACGACGCTGTAAGCCTTGATTGAGCTGAGTCTCCAAAGCTGACATGTCATTGAATTTATGGAGGTGATAGCGAATCCCATTGCCGGTTGGGACGCCGCTCAACATCTGGGCGGTATGTTCGACACTATCCTGACGACAGGCGGCTCTGAGCAACACTTCATAGAGGGTTTGGGGACGACACTCCCCTTTCGTCGTCAAAGGGATTGACTCGAGCAAACCATCGAGAGCGGCCTCCAGGGTCGTTTCATCTGTAAGGGCAGGGGCAGGCGATACTAAGGTAGGGGTAGGTAACATGGCTATCCCCCAATGATGTCTACAGCCTGAGCCTATCCCAACATCATTTCCTTCTTCCCTGCCCCACAAGGTTTTCCTGACAGGGTTTTCGATCTACTGAAACTGGATGCTCCCTCGAAATCGCTCCACCCGTCGATGGTGCCAGTCCTCAAACAACACCATGGCTCCGTCCACATCTCCATGCCACAGACGTGCCTCTACTGCCCGCAATCGGCGGGCACTGCCTCTTACTTTGGCCAAATTCTCCATCAGATGAAACCAGTCGAGCACCTCCAGCCGTTGCTCGCGCTTGCCGATGCGAGCCACCAGATTCCAGATGCCATCATGACCATCTCCCACACATACCAGTGAACTCGACGCGAGCGGATGGTCGTGCACCCACGCAATCAGAGCCTCAGGGTCACGAAAGTAGGCAGCTATCTGATGCTGGTGTAAGTTGACGGCCTTGTAATCTCGCCACTCACAGGGCTCTCCTTCGGGCGTTCGCAGGCGCACTTTCCCGCCATCGAGACTCAATTCCGTCACGGTAGTGCTGGCTGAGTTCGGCGAACTCTCAAACTCGTGTCGATGAACCAAGCGCTGGTGAGTTCCTCGCGAGACGGCAATCCCCGTGAGCACCTGGATATCCTCCGAGGCTCTCTGATAGGACTCGTTGGCGCTCAAGAGCAAACAACAGCGATTGAGCAGAGGACTCCAGCGAGTATGTTTAGCCAAGTGCAATCGCTGCGCTTGCCATCCATGCGG
>JBCBTL010000877.1:0-1238 GCA_039818705.1 Cyanobacteria bacterium J06639_1 | reverse complement strand
ATCCGCTCGATGCGTGAACCACCCCGTCAAACGAGGAGCGCGACGCGGGGCCGACGGCCGCTCTACCGAGACCCGGTGCTGCTTAAAGCGCTTAAGGCGATTTGGATGACAGGGAACCTTCCGTGCTCGAAGCGTCTGAAGGCGATGATTCCCATCTGGCTGCCGCACTACGAACAGCTCCACGGCGAGCTGGACGTTGAGATTCGCGACAAGCTGCTGGCTATTTCGCCTGCGAGCATCGACCGACTGCTCAGCGCGCCGAGAAAGACCTTGAGAACGAAGGGGCGATGCACAACCAAGCCGGGAGGGTTACTCCGGGCCCAGATACCCATCCAGACCGCTCAGTGGCAGCAGACGAAGCCCGGGTTTCTCGAGGCCGACACTGTGTCCCACTGCGGCGGTATCGGCTCAGGCCAGTTTGCTTTCACGCTTGACTGCGTCGACATCGCCACCGGCTGGACGGAGCAACGTGCCATCTGGTGCAAGGGGGCCGAGGGTGTGCGCAAGCAGATGCGTTCGATTGAGCGCAACTTGCCGTTCATCTTGCTGGGTTTCGATGCCGACAACGGCAGCGAATTCATCAACGAAACACTCATGCGCCACTTCCTGAGTAGGCAACGACCCGTCGTGTTCACCCGCTCACGCGCCTACCACAAAGACGACAACGCCCATGTGGAGCAGAAGAACTGGACGCACGTCAGGCAGTGGGTCGGCTATCAACGCATCGCTATCCCCGAGGCCGTTGCAGTGCTCAACAGCATTTACGAAAATGAGTGGCGGCTGTTCCATAACCTTTATTGCCCATCGGTGAAGCTTATCGAGAAGCGACGAGAAGGCTCAAAGCTCATCCGTGTTCACGACGCGCCCAAAACGCCTTACCAACGCGTGATGGAATCCGCCCATGTCAACGACTACAACAAACGTGGGCTCAAGGAGATCTACGAGAAGACCAACCCGTTCACTCTCCGGAGGGCCATCGATACCCGATTCAGAAAGCTCAAAAAGCTCCTAAACTCGGCCGAGAAAAAGTGACACCCATTCTGAGTCAACGACCCCGACGAGAACCGCTGTTCGGTGACATGCTATTTTGAGTCAACTGGCCTCAGGATCTCGGTGCAGTCTGCATGCGGCGGAGGCTACTTCGCGGCCAGAGAAAGCTTTACGCGCTCCAGATTCTCCTCGCTCACCGTCTCTCCGGTCGCCAGGTAGTGCTCCATTCCAATGGTCATGTCAGTCAG
>JBCBTL010000876.1:0-1244 GCA_039818705.1 Cyanobacteria bacterium J06639_1 | reverse complement strand
GAGATTGGGTAGCGCCTAGCAGAGTACCTAAATGAGCCAAATTACCTCGCTCTATGTTTACAAAGTGATCGCGCAAGCGAGTCCCGGCGTCAAGACTCGCGACCTTGTGGAGGCCCTCGGCTTGGATCCGGATGGATCGATTGATCCGAAGCAAATGGTCGACTCGCTGGCGTACTACGATTTTTTCGCCGCTCTCGCCGATCGGGATCCAGATGGACTGGCCCTACCGCTTCGCATTGGCGCAGCAATGCGAAGCGACGAATACGGGGCGTTTGGGCTTGCGTGGAAATCTGCGCCAACTCTTAGAGGGTCCTATCTGCGCTCGGAACGATACGGCCAAGTTCTCGGTACCGCGGAGACGTATTCACTCGAAAGCACTCAGGACGGATTGTTCTTCAACCTTGAAAAGGCAGGCGACGGCCGCACCGGAATGCTGCTGTCGAACGAAGCGAGCATGGCGGCTGTTAACCAAATCAGCGCGGAAGTCAGTACCGTAAAATTCACGCCGCTGGCGGTGTACTTTCGACATGAACCTCGAGGCGACACGTCAGTCTACGAGTCGCACTTCGGTTGCCCCGTTCGTTTCAAAACGGGACGCGATGCTCTGCTGGTCAATGACGCATTAATCGACGCACCGAACAAGCTGGGTGACGAGACCATCGCGCAGTTCTTCGATCAGCATCTAGAGAGTGAACTGGCAAACCAGACGAGCGATTCCGGACTAGAACAACAGGTCAGACGAGCGGTTGCGAGCTTGCTCAGTGAAGGCGTGCCTTCGCTGTCCACGATCGCTGCGAAGCTCGGCATAGGCGCCCGCACATTACAAAGGCGGTTGTCAGATCAGGGACATTCTTTTCAAAGCCTAGTGGACATGGCGCGCAAAGACCTTGCTCAACGATTGCTGCGAGAGACTGAGTACAGCCTTGCGGAGGTCGCATTCCTGACAGGGTTCGCCGAGCAGAGCGGCTTCACCCGCGCGTTCAAACGCTGGGCGGGCGAGACGCCGCGTTCATACCGGCTCGGCTCGATGACAGGCTAGACGCACCTTGTCGTGAACGGGCAAAACTCTGGCACGCACGGGCAATAACCCACTGCGGTGCACGCCTAACCTTTGACTTGAATCTACTCAACCTCATCGGAGTCAAGTCAATGCAAACTTCAAAAGACAACCTCACCCTCATCATCGGCGGTGTGGCTTTCTCGGGCAGTATTCTCGCTTATCTCAAGCTGGACGGTAAGGTGTG
>JBCBTL010000875.1:0-1254 GCA_039818705.1 Cyanobacteria bacterium J06639_1 | reverse complement strand
CTCGACGATGCTATCCGCGTGCGCGACCTGTTAGCTCAGACGGGCGACGAACTGACGAACTTGGTGCGCGGTCTGAACGGCGAATACATCCCTCCCGCTCCGGGTGGCGACTTGCTGCGGGATGGCCCCGGAGTTTTGCCGACCGGACGCAACGTTCACGCGCTCGATCCGTATCGGATGCCTTCCCCGGCTGCTTGCGAAAGGGGGAAAGCGATCGCCCGACAACTCCTCGCCCAGCACCAGCAAGAGCATCCCGACGAGTATCCCGAAACCGTCGCGGTGATGCTGTGGGGGCTGGATGCTATCAAGACAAAAGGGGAATCTATCGGTATCTTGCTGGAATTAGTCGGAGCCGAACCCGTCAAAGAAGGCACGGGGCGCATCGTTCGCTACGAACTCATACCTCTAGAAAACCTCGATCGCCCTCGCATCGACGTGCTTGCTAATCTTTCCGGCATCTTTCGGGACAGTTTCGCCAACATCATCGAATTGCTGGACGACTTGTTTCAACGAGCGGGTGATGCAAACGAGCCGGTCGAGAAAAACTACATTCGCAAACACGCGCTCGAACTCTCCGACAAAGGAGTCGAAAATTCCTCTGCTCGATTGTTTTCCAATCCCGCCGGAGACTTCGGGTCGCTGGTTAACGATCGCGTGGTTGATTCCAACTGGGACTCCGGCGACGAACTGGGAGAAACCTGGCAGGGTCGCAATACGTTTAGCTATGGCAGGCACGATAAAGGACAAGCCCGGCCTGAAGTGCTGAATGCACTTTTGAAAAGCACGAACCGCATCGTCCAGCACATCGACTCGGTGGAGTACGGCCTCACGGACATTCAGGAATACTATGCCAACACGGGCGGCCTCAAACGCGCTGCTGAAATGCAGAGTCAGACACCTGTAACGGCCAGTTTTGTCGAAAGTTTTTCGCGCGATACGACCCCGCGATCGCTCGATAGTCTGCTACGGGTGGAATACCGCACGAAACTCCTCAACCCCAAATGGGCCAACGCGATGGCCGCGCAAGGATCGGGCGGAGCCTACGAAATTTCGCAGCGCATGACAGCCCTGATGGGCTGGGCGGGAACCGCAAATTTCCAGGAAAACTGGGTCTACGACCGAGCTGCTGAAACTTACGCCCTCGATCGCGAGATGGCCGATACACTGCGCCGAGCCAACCCCGAAGCTTTTCGCAACATCGTCAGTCGCATGTTGGAGGCCAACGGACGCGGCTTTTGGCAACCGAACGAAGAC
>JBCBTL010000874.1:0-1320 GCA_039818705.1 Cyanobacteria bacterium J06639_1 | reverse complement strand
CGCGAGGGTTCCCAAACAGCCGCGATCGGCTAAACGAACAGAAGCGACGGCAGCGTCGGCATCTGCGAGCAGTCGAATGGCTTTGTCTAGAAAAATCTGGCCGGGTTCGGTGAGGCGGACGACGCGCTTGGTACGATACAAAAGCTGCACCCCCAGTTCGGTCTCTAAGCGCCGCACGCGATCGCTCAGCGCAGGCTGAGACAGGTTCAACTGCACAGCAGCGCGTCCGAAATGCAGCTCCCGAGCGACTGCCACGAAACAGCGTAAGTGTTGCAATTCCACGTCAGAGATTTTTAATCGGGTAAATCTATTAAAACTGGCCTAAAAATCTATTGGACAAATTACAAAGGGAATCTTTATGGTGAATGCAGTCTTTCCCACAACTCGTCATGCTCAAGTCTGTCGCGCGATCGCTCGCGGTGGGTCTTATTTTCGCGTGGGCGGCGTTGCCCGGTCGCGCTCAGGAGCGCTCGGCTCCGCTGGATTTTCAGGGTCGGTATTTGGTGTCGATTTCAGATGCCGATATGGTGGCTTCCGCCTACGTCAATGGTTTGTTAGGAGAGCGCGAGGGGAGCGATGCTCTCAGCGTGATTCCGCTAAACGGCCACGCGCGAGATTTTCAGGCTTACGAAGTGGAGGCGAGTAATTCCGTTGCGGGGCCTCCGGTCGCAGTGACGGTCAGCCCGGACGGTCGCTACGCTTTCGTGGTGGAAACCTTTGCCCCCCGTCCTGAAGGCGATGCGGCAAGCCAGACGTTCGGCGACCTCGTTTTTGGCGATCGCCTCCAAATTTTCGACCTCGCCGACCCCACCAACCCCGAACGCATCGAAAGCATCGCGATCGGCCAGCGTCCCGACTCGGTCAGTATCAATCGCGACGGGACGCTGCTAGCGCTCTCGATCCATCCCAGCGGATTGGGGAGCGAAACGCCGCTAGCTCTGATTCCGTTCGAGGACGGCGAGCTGGGTGAACCCGCCTACTTGCAATTACCAACTGTGCCCGCGCCCGATCGCATCATTCACGCAGAATGGCATCCGACTCGCGACGTTCTCGCCCTGGTCAATGAGACAGCGGCGGAAGTGTCGTTCGTCGAAGTGACTCGCCAGGGAAATCAGTGGGAGGTGCAGCCGTGGGGGAATGTCGTTCAGGTGGAGAAAGCGCCATACATGGTGCGGTTTACGTCCGACGGTCGGCACGCGATCGCCAACGCTCTGTACTGGGGTGAAGACGTAGAAGGGCGCTGGAATGAAGCGCCGCGCGGCAGTCTGCTGAGCATTCAACTGGAGGCGGGCGCGCAAGCGGATGGGTCGCCTCGGCACG
>JBCBTL010000873.1:0-1328 GCA_039818705.1 Cyanobacteria bacterium J06639_1 | reverse complement strand
CCTCACCTGCATCCCCCTGGAATACCGCCGCCACCCGGTCTTCATCCGGTTGAGATACCTCAGAAGCGGAGGGAACCCCGCGATCGCCGCAGGCCGTCAGCCCGAACGCCAGCCCCAAGGCTGCCCATCGCAGCGCGTTTCGGTATAAAAAGTTTGCCACCGCCTGCGTCCCAACACCACTCAATATCAAAAGACTATACGAATTTACGGAGCGAACTGTCGCAACGGCTCGCTCACCCCGTAGGTAAACTCGTTCGATTAAGACGTGGAAAGTCCGAGTGCTGCCCACAGCGTCTCCTGCACCTGCTCGGGGGCGAGGGCACCGTCAACGTCCACCAGCATCTTGCGATAGCTGTAATAATCGAGCATCGGCACGGTTGTCTCGTGCAACACCGCAATGCGACGGCGAATGGTTTCGGGGTCGTCATCGATGGCAGAGCGCTGCACGGAGCGCTCGACCAGCACCGCTTCAGACACGTTCAAATAAATGGCCTTATCGAGCGTCTGCCCTAAATCGTCGAGCAGCATGTCCAGCTCTTCTGCCTGAAACGCCGTGCGCGGGTAGCCATCCAAAATCCAGCCGCTCGCTGCGTCATCTTGCTGCAGCCGCTCTCGCATCAGCGCGATCGCCGTCCGATCCGGGACGAGGTCGCCGCGTTCGACGTAGCCCTTCACCTCGCGCCCCAAGTCAGTATCCGAGGCGATCGCGTCCCGAAAAATATCGCCCGTTGAAATCCAAGGAATATTCAACGCTCGTCCGAGCCGCTTGGCTTGCGTCCCCTTACCGGCACCAGGGCCACCGAGCAAGACACATCGTAACCCCATTTTCGGCGACTCGTAACATCCGCCTTAGCGTACCCCAATCACCCCGGGAGGATAAACCGCCACCCGGCCTGATCGCGGCTAGCAGTACTGCGAAATATCTTCGCCGCACTCATCGGCCAAATAGCAAAGCGCCCGGAACCTCAAACCGACCAGTTCCTCGTAAAGCGGATTGAGCTTACAAAGGGGCGGAATGTGGAGTAGCGTGCGATCGCGGAATGCGAGCCGACGCTCGAAGGGACACTGTGCCGGAATTAGTTTGCACAGACGATGTGCAGTGCGTGAATTGGTAATCGGTCTCGACTCCAACCACTGGCGCAGCGGACGGAGGGGACTGAACACAGTCCTTGCCAAAGTCATACTCTTCATCACCTAAAATCCTGCGATGAATGGGGGAACTAGACGTGCAGTTTGGTAGAAACGTCTTGCCCGACTCGTGAGAAAGAAATTTCGCTAACGATGCAGCGTTTAACGACTCTATTCCCAATGTTAACTGCCGAAAAGAC
>JBCBTL010000872.1:0-1342 GCA_039818705.1 Cyanobacteria bacterium J06639_1 | reverse complement strand
AGCGACAACAGCTTAGGCGTGTTCCGCACTGGCGCCGTCCCCTGTAGACGCGCGGTATTCACACTCACCAGGCGATTTTTGCTGTAGTACCCACCGTAGTGAATCACCGGCGACCAGTTTGGGCTGACCGGCGGCAGCGGTGGCGACAGCTCGTGGATATTTGGGCGAGCGAGCTGCGGGAGTTGGGGGGCATTTTGGTGCTGGGGGCGGCGATCGCGGCGGTGTTGCAAACGGCGTTGCCCCGTCAGTGGCTGTTGGAATACGGGCAAGATCCGGTGTATTCCATTCTGGTGATGCTGGCGCTGGGGGTGCTGGTTTCGATTTGTTCGACGGTGGATTCGTTTTTCGCGCTGGCCTTCGTTTCCACGTTTACGACGGGATCGCTGCTGGCGTTTTTGGTGTTCGGGCCGATGATCGACCTGAAGGGAATTGGCTTGATGCTGACGGCGTTTAAGCCCCGTGCGATCGCCTATCTCTGTTTGGCGATCGCTCAGCTTACGTTCGTGGCGACGCTGCTCGTGAACTACTACGGGAGTTAGGGCGATGGTGCAACGCCAGCAACGGGCAATAGTGTGGACGCAGCGGTTCGAGGCGGCAGTGCTGTTGGCGCTGGGGTTGGTGCTGCTGGTCTATCGCGCCAATGGGAAATTAGCGTTGTTGATTCATCCCAATTACGTGCTGCTCGTGGCGGCGGCTGGGCTAATTCTGACGGGACTGGGACTGTATTTGTTGGTGCAGCGGTGGCGCACGACTCCTCGGATGATGGCGAACGAAGAGCATCCGACTTTGTTGGCTCCGAATTTGAGTTTGCTTCTGCTGGTGGCGACGATCGCCGTTGCCCTGTTCCTCCCGCCGAAGCCGCTATCGAGTTTGACAGCGATGAATCGCGGCGCAGCGGATGGCGGCATGATGTCGTCCCTTAACGCTCAGCTCGACCCGCAGCCGTTTCGAGTCAGGTTCAACTCGCAAGAGCGTTCGCTAACGGACTGGGTGCGGACGCTGAACGCCTATCCCGATCCCGAAACTTACGTCGGGCTGGCGGCGGACGTAGAAGGGTTTGTCATTCACCCCGGCAATTTTGACGATCCCGAGTTGTTTTTAGCCGCGCAGTTCGAGATTGCCTGTTGTGCGGCAGACGCGCGCCCGATCGGACTGCCCGCCCGCTGGCCGCAAGCGCAAGACCTGGTGGCCGATCGCTGGTATCGCATTCAAGGCAGCATGGCTGCTGAAGAAATTCACGGAGAGATGCAGTTGACGATCGCCGCCGAGCAGGTGATCGAAATTCCCACCCCTGCAAGTCCTTACGCCTACTGATGGAAATCCCGAAGCTACGGCCAGCAAC
>JBCBTL010000871.1:0-1383 GCA_039818705.1 Cyanobacteria bacterium J06639_1 | reverse complement strand
CTAGGTGGCGTGCAGCGGGGTCGGGCTTTCGTCGTCAGTGGTGGAACTCTGCTCGATGCTGAGCATCGCTTTCACGCCACCTAGCGCCGTTGCTGTTGGATGCGGCAAAAGCTGCACACGTACCAGCGAGCGAGTTCGGCTGGGTCGCTCGGGCGACCGCAGTTGGGACACAGTGGCAGCGATCGCTGTGACTGTTTGACGCGTGCGGCCCAACGCTGAAAGGCTTCGGCGGCATCTTTGGGTGGGTCTGCGGCGGGGGGTGCGGGCGATCGCCTGAGGGATTGGGGAGCGCGTTCGTTGCTAGCGGTGAAAATTTGGCGATCGCGCTTGGTTTGGCGGGCGTGCTGCCACGCATTGGGTGAAAAGCGAATGTCCTGAATGGGCGTATCGAGATGGGGATTGAGTTTTTTGAGGATGAGCTGCCGCTGGTAAACCAGGTTTTGCCCCCAAGACGGGCTCGACACGGCGACCGTTAAGACTTTGCGCTGGAGTCTTACCGGAAAGGTTTGGGCGGCAACCGCTGCTCCCACCGCTTCCGGCCAGAGCTGTTGCAGCATTTCCAAGCGGCGCAGGGCTTTCCAGGAGGGCTGCGATCTGACCTTGTTAAGAACGCGATCGAGAGAGTGCAGCATGGCTCCAAGGGTCTATCTGCCGCCATCGTAGCCCCGAACTTCGCTAAATTCGGTCTGGCCTCACGGTTCGATCGCGCGATCGGGCGGTAAGACGGTCAGCGCGTCAGGTAGTTGCACTTCCAGATGAATCCAGCCATCGCGATTGAAGGCTCGCACCGTACCGCCCATCACCCCGACGAGCTGGTGGATTAATGCTAGGCCCAGCCCCGTACCGCCACGATTCCAGCGATCGAGGTGGGGAATGCGGTAGAACTTATGGAAAATTTTGGGCAGTTCGGTTTCGAGAATTTCGCCGGGATTGCGCACGAGAATGATGATGCTGTTTTGCCAGACGCGCAGGTTCAGAACGATATGGCTGCCAGGGGAACTGTATTTGGATGCATTGACCAGCAGCTCGCGCACGATCCGCTCTAGGCCGACGCGATCGCCACAGAACGGCGGCAACGAGTCCGGGATTTCGGTCACGATCGTTTGCTCTCGTTGGCGAGCCGTCGGCCTAATTTCGCGCACGAGGTCTGCGAAAACCGCTGTCAAGTCGATGGGTTCGACCGTGCGTTCGTAATGGTCGGATTGCAGTCGCTGCAAGTTCAACAGATCGGAGACGAGTTCGATCTGGCGATCGCATTGGCGCAACGCTAAGTCGCGATACTGCTCTCGTTTTTCGACCGTGGGAGCGACCTTCATCATTTGCAACGCCAAGCGCAGACTCGTCAGGGGCGTGCGCAGTTCGTGAGAGACCGTCCCGATGAAA
>JBCBTL010000870.1:0-1397 GCA_039818705.1 Cyanobacteria bacterium J06639_1 | reverse complement strand
CCATCGAAATAGGCATTCATCAGTCGGCAAATTTTAGCCTCGTGCCGCGCCCGATCTTGCTTCGTCACGACGATATCTCGCAGACTGCAAGCCACTTTCGTCCCCAAGTCTTTCGCCCGCTCCATCAGCGGAATCAGCTCGAACGAAAAGCGACGACGACCGAAGGGAAACAGCTCGACCACCAGCACGTCTGGGCGATACAAATCCAGCACGGTCAACAGCGTATTGCGGCGACGCTCCTCCACCTCTGCCATCGTCAAGTCGGGATCGACAGGCTTGAGTTCGCGAAATTCAGTATCAGTTTCAACAGCGGGTAAATTGACCAACCGAACGCCCGCAGGCACCTCGAAATCGGGAACGATTTTGCCGCCGTTGATGAAACAAACCTCGAAATCTTGCAGCAATCCTTTCACGATTTCCATACTGCGCACCAAATGGCCGATGCCCAAAATGTGCTGGCAGTAAAACATCAATTTCTTCTTCACGGCACACCACCTCGATCCGGATGTAGAGTTTGCAATGAAACGTCGAGCGATCGCGAGAAAAATCAGCCAATCTTCTAAGCCGGGAGCGGCTGCGGCACGGCGATCGCCCCTGCGTTGTTGGGCGTTCGAGCGCGATCGCGTACCCGAACCGGACGGCTCGCCATCAACGCCGCCAAATGCTGCGCCAAACGGGGCAAACCATTCAAATCGATCGCCCCTTCCCGGCAGCGATATTGCCGTGCAGGATCGAGCTGAAGCGCCAACACTTCCATCAAGCGATCGGGAGTCAACTCGTCAGGATGGACGGCGCGCAACACTTCCAGCTTTTCCATCCGCTCCGCGCGAATCCACTGCTCGGTCACCGGGCGAATGCGAGGCACGATCGCCCCCGGTCGCCCCAGCGCCAAAATTTCCGTAACGGTGTTGTACCCGCCCATCGCCACCACTGCATCAGCGGCTTGCATGTATCCCGCCATATCAGGCGCAAAAATTTGCAGCGTGACCTCGGGCAACGTTGAGGCGATCGCCCCCAACTCCTGGCGCTGCGCTTCCGGCATATCCGGCCCCGTTACCATCAGGGTTTTCACCCGCTCCGGCTGCCGCGCTCCCCCAAGTCCGGCCAGATACGTTCTCATCAACTCGAAGCCGTCTTCGCCACCGCCCGCCGTCACCAGCACGAAGCGATCGCCTTCTCCCAATCCCAACTCTTGCCGCACGGACGCGAGCGAGCGAGGACTGCGGGGCTTGCAAATGTAGCCGCAGTAGCGCACCTTCTCTCCTACCGCGCGAGGCATTTGATATTCTCGACGCGCGTCGAACACGCGGGGGGAACCGACAATTTCCACGCGATCGTAATGAGCCGCGATCGCCTCCGAATACCCTTGTTTTTTCCACTCGGCGATCGTGTCTGCC
>JBCBTL010000869.1:0-1398 GCA_039818705.1 Cyanobacteria bacterium J06639_1 | reverse complement strand
ATTCGATCGCCCCCATGCAAGATCGTCGGACAGTTTGCAGCCGCCAACATCAGAGCCGTCACGATACTGACTGGAGCCGTACGCGATCGCCCGTCGTAGGGATTACACAGCACCAAAGGAAGGCGATCGCTTTCGATCGGAGCGATTTGGGGAGCGAAGCGATCGTAAGCGTCGAGCATCCCGGCCAGTTCTTCAGAGGTGGGGCGGCGGATGCGATGGGCGATCATGAACGCGCCGATTTGGGCGGGGGTGGCTGCTTGCTGCAACATCAAGCTGGCCGCGCGTTCGGCCTCGGCTCGGGTCAGCAGCTTGTGGGTGTGAGTCCCGCTACCGACTTTTTTTAATAGCTCTCGAAATTCGTCACTCACGATCGCCGTCTCTTATCCGCAGGTAGAAGACATCAACTCGATGAGGCGACTAGCTCGACCGATAGAACCTGCGCCTACAGCAATGCTTACTGTACACCGCGATCGCGGCTCCTATCTCGCGATCGCGACGGCGGCTTTCACGGTTTCAGCCGCAGCAGACAGCGATTGTGGCACCTGCACGTACTGACGCACTAATGTCCGAAACTGACGCACGGGCGGCATGAGCAGGCGATCGCTCGTCGTGATGGAGACCACCTGCCGGGAGAGGCTCCTCCCTTGCAGGTCGACCACGGGTAAGATCCGCAACCCCGGATCGGTATCGGCATCGGCGATCGCGGACAGGGGCAAAAGCGCGATGAAATTCCCTTCGCGAATGACATTGCGGAACGCTTCGAGCGCATTGAGTTCGAGAGCAACTTGGTAGGTAAGACCGAGGCGATCGAACTGCTCGCGGATCAAACGCTGCATCCCATAACCCTCTTTGAACACCACCTGGGGATAGGCTTCCAAATCCGACCACAGCACGCGATCGCGAGAGGCCAGAGGATGCTTTGCCGGAGCGAGTAGGACGATCGCTTCTTCGTAAAGTAAATCGACTGCAGCACCCGGACTGTTGGCAACCAGCGGATTGTCCATCACGATCGCCATATCCACGAGGCCGTCTTTGAGCACTTTGAGCGCGCGATCGCTTCCTAAAGTCGTAACGCGTAGCTGCACGTCAGGCTGCTGTCGGCAAAAGGCCTGTAGCACGGGAGGCAAGCGATACGCACAGGCAGAGGGGATGGCGGCAACGCACAGCTCGGACTGATTGCCCTGCAGTAGATCCTGAATTTCACTCGATGCGTTCTGCCACTCTTGCCAAATGCGGCGAGCGCGGGGGAGCAGACATTCGCCAGCAACAGTAAGCTGCGCCTGTGCCGACCGATGAAACAGCGGCATTCCCAACTGCGCCTCTAACCCCTGGATTTGGCAAGAGTGGCAGAACGCATCGAGTGAAATTCAGGATCTACTGCAGGGCAATCAGTCCGAG
>JBCBTL010000868.1:0-1409 GCA_039818705.1 Cyanobacteria bacterium J06639_1 | reverse complement strand
TTTCGACAAACTCGGCGATAGTTTCGATCCCGATCGCGTGACTGATGTCGATAAAGCTTTGCACCATGACGCGATCGATCGCGTTCGTGGTGATATTGCGAATGAAACTGCCGTCGATTTTGAGATAGTCCACCGGCAGGGTTTTGAGATAGGCGAACGAACTCATACCGCTGCCAAAATCGTCGAGAGCAAAGCGGCAGCCCAGTGATTTCAGCTTGCCGATAAATGCGATCGCCTCTTGCAAATTCTCGATTGCTGCGGTTTCGGTAATTTCAAAACACAGACGCTCGGGTGGCATGTCTGCAGGGCGAGTTGCTCTTCTAAAAACGGCCAAAAGCGATCGTCGCTCAGCGTCGCCCCCGACAGATTGATCGCGAACATGCGATCGCATCCCTGTCCCCCCGTTTGGGTTTCTGAAGCATCTCGAACCTGACAAGACTCCTGATACTGCCTTAAAAACGTGCGGATGACCCAGCGATCGATACTCGGCATCTGACCGTAGCGCTCGGCGGCAGGAATGAAATCCATGGGCGGGACGATCGCGCCCTCTTTATCCAGCATTCGTACCAAAATTTCGGTGTGGGGCTGATGCTGTGCTTCGTCCTCGCGGCAGGATGAGATGGGGGCGATCGCCTGAGCGAACAAGCGAAATCGATTCTCGGCCAGCGCTTTTTCTATCCGAGCCACCCACTGCCGTTCGCGGCGCTGTCGCTCTAGATCGCGATCGCCTGCCTGATAAAGCTGAATGCGATTGCGGCCTTTTCCTTTAGCGGCGTAGCACGCGGCATCGGCCGCCCCTAAAACATAGGCCAACTCTTCCGTACTCTCGTCGATCCCGACGATACCGATGCTGGCAGCCACTGAAAACACCATGTCACGCCATTGAAATTGGTAAGCAGCAATTCGTTCGCGCAGGGTATGGGCGAGCTGTTGAGCGCGACTGAGGGGGCAGTTATGGAGCAACAAGCCGAATTCGTCGCCACCCAATCGCGCCAGTACGTCGGTGAGACGGATGTGTTCGCGCAGCAGCTTAGCTAGTTGACGGAGCAGCTCGTCTCCCGCACCGTGGCCGCAGGTGTCGTTGACGATTTTGAACTGATCGAGGTCGATGTAGAACAAGACGTGATGGTAGCGATCGTTCCGAGCCGAAGCGATCGCCGCTTCTAAGCAGCGTTTGAATTCGCGACGGTTGGTTAACCCCGTCAGTGCGTCGTGCTGCGCTTCGTAGGTAAGCTGTTGTGTGAGATGGCGCGACTGACTCACGTCCCGAAAAATGAAGACGCTACCGAGCAACTCGCGATCGCGATCGAATAGCACTGAGATGGAATAGTCGATCGCCCGCTCGCTGCCGTCGCGGGAGCGTAGAACGAGGGGAGCGCTCGATCCGAGCGTGACGCGATCGCGCAACA
>JBCBTL010000867.1:0-1423 GCA_039818705.1 Cyanobacteria bacterium J06639_1 | reverse complement strand
ATCAGTAGTTGAGGCGATCGCCGTCGCGTGTTCGTCGAAAGCCGACTCTGCGATCGCCAAGGCGCTGCTCCCACAATCTTCCCCAAACCCCCAGGCGGGAAGGAAGGAATCGTGTTGAAAGAAAAGTGGCGACACTCGTGGTCTGCTTCCCGCCCGTCTATCAAGCAGCTCTTACTGACAGACTCGGCACGCGCAGAACTCGCAATTCCGGCTCGCGGTCGTGCTTCCCGTCGTAAGGTTGAGAAACTTCTGTTTGATACTGGCCCGACGGTCTGCCCATCCCGAAGCAAAATTGGAGGCAGTTAGCGTCAGTGAGCAGTGCAGATGGAGTTTTGGCGGAATCGACGGATCGCGATCGCCGTTCTGAGTTTGGCCTCTTGTCGTGCTGGTTGATGAATTGATAGTTGAGGCGATCGCCCGTGTCCCCTTCTGCCCTACCAGACGACTACCCGGAATTCCTGCGCGGTCTGAAACAGCGTATTCGTCAAGCGCAAGTTAAGGCTGCCTTGGCTGTTAATCGCGAACTCGTGCTGCTTTACTGGCAAATCGGTAGAGACATTTTGCAACGGCAAGCCCATCAGGGTTGGGGAGCGAAAGTCATCCTTCAGCTCAGCCAAGACCTGAAACGCGAGTTCCCAGAGATGCGCGGATTCTCGCGGACGAACCTGCTGTACATGCGGAGTTTTGCCGAAGCTTATCCTGACCTCCAAATAGTCCAGCAGCTTGCTGGACAAATTCCCTGGTTCCATAACTGCGTGCTGTTGGACAAGGTGAAAGCTCCCGAACAACGGCTGTGGTACATCAAACAGACCATCAAACACGGCTGGAGCCGCAATGTATTGGTATTGCAGATCGAAAGCCGCTTGTGCGATCGCCAGGGCGCAGCTCCGACCAACTTTGCCAAAACTCTGCCTCACCCTCAATCCGACTTGGCCCAGCAACTCCTCAAAGATCCCTACACGTTTGACTTTCTCTCTATCAGCGCTGAAGCCAAAGAACGAGATATCGAGCGATCGCTAGTCGCACACATTCAGGAATTTTTGTTGGAATTGGGAGCAGGTTTTGCATTTGTCGGTCGCCAATTTCCCCTCGAAATCGGCGGTGAAGACTATCGCATCGACCTGCTTTTCTACCACGTCAAGCTGCATTGCTACGTCATCATCGAGTTGAAAGCAGGCAAGTTCCAACCGGAATATGCAGGCAAGCTCAACTTCTACATCAATGCGGTGGACGACTTGTTACGGACTCCAGAAGACAACCCCACGATTGGCTTAATCCTCTGCAAAGAGAAAAATAGCTCGACTGCCGAGTACGCGTTGCGGAATATCAGTACGCCGATGGGCATCGCGACTCATCAATTGCCTCAGCCCTTGCAAGAGAACTTGCCGAGCATCGCGCAACTCGAAGCCGAGTTAGCCAAAGT
>JBCBTL010000866.1:0-1446 GCA_039818705.1 Cyanobacteria bacterium J06639_1 | reverse complement strand
CTAGCCAACTGGCTGTGAAGCAGAAAGCTCTTGAGGCGACTCAAGAAGCCCGCGCTCTATCCGTAGGATGAGCGTCGGGAGAAGTCACATAGCCCATCTTCGACTCGCCAGCTCCATCCCCTACCTCCAGAGGAGATGGGCTTTGAGGTTCATTCAAAGAAAACATATCAATTTTCAACCCTTTCACATGGCGAAACATTTTTCTGTCCGCTTGCAAGGGCACTTACTGCTGATGGGGCGATCGCATTCTCGCTAAAAACCGAGTGAATTCTGCGGGTGGGTCTGCCTCAACAGCAACGAGCTGGTTGGACGCGGGATGTGTGAAGCTCAGTTGCCAAGCGTGCAGAGCTTGTCCGGTGAGCTTGACGGGGAATTTGGCGCGGGTCGAGCCGTAGGTGGCATCGCCAACGATGGGATGACCGATATGGGCAGCGTGGACGCGAATTTGGTGAGTTCTGCCGGTTTCGAGGTCAAAACGCAGTAGAGCGTAATGGGGAAAGGTCTCCAGTACTTGCCAGTGGGTGACCGCTCGACGGCCTTTTTCGAGCGGGACGACGGCCATCTTTTGGCGATCGCGAGGATGTCTGCCGACGGGCGCGTCGATCGTGCCCGACTCGTCGCGAGGCCGCCCGAAGGTAATCCCTAAA
This sequence comes from Cyanobacteria bacterium J06639_1, assembly GCA_039818705.1. Classification (GTDB taxonomy): domain Bacteria; phylum Cyanobacteriota; class Cyanobacteriia; order Thermostichales; family PCC-7336; genus JBCBTL01. Next base: position 799 of record JBCBTL010000866.1, on the reverse strand, counting down.
TACGTGCGACGCGCGGTTTTAGCCTGAATTTGAGCCTGAAGGTGTTGATGAGCGCGATCGCTTTTCGCCACCACGATCGCCCCACTCGTATCTTTATCGAGTCGATGCACGATGCCTGGCCGCTCGATTCCGTTGATCCCTGAGAGCTTCTGGCAATGAGCGAGCAAGGCATTCACTAACGTCCCCGAGGCGTGACCCGCACCTGGATGAACCACCATGCCTTTGGGCTTGTTGACGACCAACAGCTCGTCATCTTCGTACAGCACGTCCAAAGGAATGGCTTCGGGCGCGAGTTCGAGGGTTTCGGGGGGAGGAATATCGATCGCGATCGCGTCCCCCACCTGTAACGGCCAATCTTTGTGGAGACAGGGATCGCCGTTCAAGCGGACGTGTCCTTGGCGAATCAGCTTTTGCACCCGCGATCGCGATAAATCAGGGACTTCAGCACTTAGCCAGCGATCGAGCCGCTGCCCCTCCGCTCCAGGCAGAACTTCAAGCGAGTAGCGATCGCCCATCTTTGCAGTCTCGGGTTAGGCGACTAGCCCGCCACAGCCGCAGGAACTCGGCTGGAATTGTAAACGCGATTGACAACGCGAGCGATCGCGGCCACTCCCTGCTCGATTTCTTCGAGCGTTGCAGTCAGGCTGATACGCAAGCACTGATGTTTGTGATCCCACTCTTCGTTCTCCAAGCCTGGGAAGAACGAGCCGCCAGGCACGACGATCACCCGTTCCTGCTTGATTTCGTTGTAAATCTCGACATCGGTAAGCGGCGACTCTTTCAGCCACAGCCACGCGAA
>JBCBTL010000865.1:0-1452 GCA_039818705.1 Cyanobacteria bacterium J06639_1 | reverse complement strand
GTGTTGGTGCCCCGGCTAGCTTCACGACGCTACCGCGCTGGATGTTGATTGACGATATCGATCGCGGCCCGATCTACTTTGCCGATTGAGCCGATTGAGAGGGTGTCTAGAAAGAGCTGATATTTGCTACCGCCGATACAATGGGGCAGCGATCGCACTTTGACCATGCCCGAACCGAAAGCCAAATTCCTTCACGTTGCGGACGTTCACTTAGGATTTGACCGCTACGAAAGCCCCGAACGCACAAAAGATTTCTTCTACTCCTTTCAAGATGCTTTGCTAACGTACGGCGTCGAAAAAGAGGTGGATTTCATCCTGATTGCGGGCGATCTGTTCGAGAAACAAAATATTTTGCCCAACATTCTCAATCAAGCCCAACTCGTTCTCAATCAGGTTAAAGAGGCGGGTATTCCGGTGCTGGCGATCGAGGGCAATCATGACAATCGACCCTACGGTGTCAACACGAGCTGGCTGAGATATCTAGCCGATTACGGATACCTAAAGCTGCTGGAACCTCAGGCCGGAGAGAGTGGCGAATTCGATTTTATTCCCTGGTCTGAAAGCGCTAAGAAAGGTGCTTATATCGACCTCCCCTGCGGCGTTCGGGTGATTGGGTCGCGCTGGTATGGCTCGGCGGCTCCCCAGGCGATCGCCTCTCTCGCCGATTCCATCCGCGAGCTGCCCTCCGGCCCCGAGACGACCGTGATGATGTTTCACCACGGACTAGAAGGACAAATTGCCCGCTATGCAGGAGCGTTGCGATATGACGAATTACTACCGCTCAAACAAGCTGGGGTGGATTATTTAGGATTGGGACACATCCATAAAAACTATGAAGTTGAAGGCTGGATTTTTAATCCTGGTTCGCTCGAAGCGAACAGCATGGCAGAAGTAGCTTACGATCGCGGCGCGTACTACGTTGAAATTTCAAAAAAAGGTGAAATTGAAGCCGAATTAATTAAAGACTACCGCCAGCGCGCGAGTTTGCGACTGCGCTGCGAAGTTAAGGGAAAAGATAAAGCTGAAGACGTGGCTGCAAAAATTCTCGCGTGCGTCGAAGACGCTGACATCGATCCTGACCTCGGCATCATGCTAGAGATTAAAGTGATCGGAAAATTGGGATTCGAGCGCTACGAAATCGACGCGCGATCGCTCCGCCAACAGATTCAAGATATGACTGGAGCGTTAGTGGTCTTACTCAAAATCGAGGCGACTTCACTGGAGTACGACATCGCTCCCCAAGCCTCTGAGACTACCGATCGCAACGATATCGAAAAGCAAGTCTTTCAAGATTTGCTTTCTCAAAATGCCCACTACCGTCGCCGCAGCGAAGATTTATCGAAAGTCCTGCTCGGGGTGAAAGAGATGATAGCGGACGGGCGCGAGGACGAACAGCTTTACGAGTTCTTACAGCAAGGATTAATTGACGAGAAAAAAGCGAAGTAATCTCAG
>JBCBTL010000864.1:0-1453 GCA_039818705.1 Cyanobacteria bacterium J06639_1 | reverse complement strand
GCGGATCGTCACGTCGGCGTGTTCGTGGGGGCTGCCCGGTGAACAAAATCACCAAAAACGGGGGCGGCTCTTCCTTGCTGCGCGACCCACAAACGGCGGCGGATATTGTCAAAGCCGTGGTGGAAGCCGTCGATCGCCCCGTGACGGTGAAAACTCGTCTGGGCTGGACGGCAGACACCATCGAGATCGTGGACTTCGCGCGCCGCATGGAAGACGCGGGGGCGCAACTCTTGACCCTGCACGGACGCACGCGGGCGCAGGGGTACAACGGGCCAGCAGACTGGTCGTGGATTGGCGAAGTCAAGCAGCACCTGTCCGTTCCGGTGATTGCCAACGGCGATATTTTTTCGGTGGAAGCCGCCATTCGTTGCCTGGAGCAGACCGGGGCTGACGGTGTTATGTGCGCGCGGGGCACGCTAGGCCATCCGTTTTTGGTGGGAGAGATCGACCACTACCTCAAAACTGGGGAATATTTGGACGCGCCATCGGCGATCGCCCGCCTAGAACTGGCAAAAGATCACGTCGTCGGGCTATGGGACTATAAGGGACAGTCCGGCATCCGCCAATCTCGCAAACACATGACCTGGTACGCCAAAGACTTTCCCGGCGCAGCGGGCTTTAGGCAAGAACTCTGCCGCATTGAATCCGTGGAGCAAGCCCACGAAATTTTAGATCGGGCGATCGCCCATTGTCGCGAGCTAGGTCTGGACTCGACCGACGTGCCGGAACCTGCGTTGGCAGCCGTCTGAACCATGCCCGAACGCATCATTTCAGAATCGGAGTTGGCGGGGGCGATCGACCATTCGCTGCTGCTGCCGACTGCTTTGCCGGAAGAGATCGATCGCCTGTGTGAGGCTGCCGATCGCCATCTTTTGCCTCTGTTTGCGTGCTGCCAAGCTACGTCAAACAAGCAGTCGAGCGATTGCACCAGCGTAAGCCAGCAGTGAGTACGGTCATTGGGTTCCCTTTGGGAGCGATGATGCCAGGGGTGAAGCACTACGAAGCCATGACGGCAGCAGAAGCTGGCGCGACCGAACTGGATATCGTCATCAATCTCGGCTGGTTGAAGGCAGGGGAGGGCGATCGCGTTCACGCCGAAATCGCGCAAATTGTGGAAGAGTCGGGGGCGATTGTCAAAGCCATCCTCGAAACTACCGTGTTGACGGAAGATGAAAAGCGTTTAGCGGGCGAAATTTGTGTGGATGCTGGCGTCACCTTCCTGAAAACCTCGACCGGGATGCGAGGTGGAGCCACGATAGAAGACGTGCGGCTGTTGTGGCAGCTCACGCAGGGCAGTGTAGCCGTGAAAGCGTCGGGCGGGATTAAGACGTTGGAGCAGGCGATCGCTCTCATTGAAGCCGGAGCCACTCGCCTAGGCACGTCACGCGGCGTGGAGTTGATGGAACAGTTAGAACAGGCATCTCGCGAACAAACGTAAATAATCGAGAGCTAT
>JBCBTL010000863.1:0-1458 GCA_039818705.1 Cyanobacteria bacterium J06639_1 | reverse complement strand
AAGAAGGCGATCGCCAGCAAAATAGCTGCAGCAAAGATGTTGGGCAGTCTGGTTTTCGCCCTCATCTTGATTCCAAGTGGCATTGCAGCACTGGAAGCACTGGACATTGAGGTCATTTCCGAGCCGGCAACGGCCATGCTCGACCAAGTGTTGGTGGCGCTGCCCAATATCTTTGCTGCAGCTATTTTGCTGGCGATCGCCTTCTTAATTGCGAAGCTGACCTCCGGCTTTATCACCAGCTTCCTGAGAGGCTTTGGCTTCGATCGCATTTTTGAAGTGCTAGGTCTGGACAACGTAGCTTCGGCTTCCAGCGAGAGCGATGCCCAATCTGACGGCGTCACCAACACCCCTTCGGAGTTGGTGGGGCTGTTCGTCTTGGTCGGCATCATGCTGTTTGCCGTGACCGAAGCGGCGAATTTGCTCGGGTTCGGCGTGATGAACGAACTCGTCGGCGAGCTGATTGTCTTGGCCTCTCGGGTACTGTTTGCTGCCGTCATCATCGGTGTCGGCCTGTTTTTGGCGAAAATCGCTTTCAACATGGTGCAGACTTCGGCTGGCGGTAACGCTGCCCTCATGGCTCAAATCGCGCGCATCGCCACGATCGCCTTTTTCACCGCAATTGCATTGCGTCAGTTGAATATCGCCAATGCGATCGTGAATCTGGCTTTTGGCTTGTTCTTAGGTGCGATTGCCATCGCTTTCGCAATCTCGTTTGGCATTGGCGGACGCGCTGCTGCGAGCGAACTGATGCAGGAGTGGGTGCAGTCGTTGAAGTCCGACACGGGTTCGACTGGCTCTACCTCCGCAGCTCCTCCTGCAGGTGACTTACCTCCCTCAGGCGGTTCGGATGGCGAAGGAACGGGTCTGTTCTAAATTTCGTCAGACCATGTAGTGTTTGAGGTGATGAGAGATGTCCGTTCGGGCATCTCTTTTTTATTTGGCGATCGCTCCTCCGTTTTTACGAACTGTAATCAGCGAGCACTGTAACGGGTGCGACATTCCTAATTCGCATCAGTTAGGACTTAATACTGTCTTAGGGCTTGAGGGGCTTTGGGAGCGAAGGGGCGCGATTAAAATCGAGGGGCGATCGCCACGGGAGTGCAGGCATGACGCAAGCAGATATCGGCCTCATTGGTTTGGCCGTAATGGGTCAAAATCTCGTTCTCAATATGGCCGACCACGGCTACAAAGTTGCCGTCTACAATCGCACCACGTCGGTAATGACGGATTTCGTCGCGGAGAATCCCGACACCCCCGGCGGCCTAGTGCCCTGCGAGTCGTTACCAGAATTTATTTCCTCGCTGAAAACCCCTCGCAAAATCGTGTTGCTCATTAAAGCGGGGAAGGCGATCGATATCGTCGTGGAAAGTTTGCTCGAAGCCGGTCTGGAACCCGATGACATCGTGGTGGATGCGGGGAACTCGCTCTGGACGGACACGATCGATCGCGAGAAGACCT
>JBCBTL010000862.1:0-1465 GCA_039818705.1 Cyanobacteria bacterium J06639_1 | reverse complement strand
ACGCTCGATCGCCTGCACGAGGTCGCTCAGCCGTTGCGCTACCGCATGGGTCAAGCGATCGTGGTTCGCGAAAAGCTGCCCCACCACGTCGCGTTTTTGTACGAGGGACGGGCGCGGCTGCTGGGCTATCCCCCTCACACCGCCACACCGACAACGATTCAACTGCTCGAACCCGGTTCCACCATTGGCTGGGTGGGCCTAATTCGCGGCATCCCGTGCGAAACGGCGATCGCTTCCACCGAAGTGGTCTGTCTGTCGCTACCCGCCCAAGAATTTTTGACTCTGCTGAGTCGCAACGGCGAGATTGACGCGTATTTCCGGGAGCAGTGCAGCCCGATTGAAGTGTTCGACCTGCTGCGGATCGCGCGGGAGCGGCAGGCGGTTGCCAATAACGACGACCTCAAGGATTTGGCGCTCGACCTGTCAACCCAAGCTCAGGTCGTGCGGGCACCTGCCGGTAAATTCTCCCTGAATTCGCTCGACCCCCAGTTGCAGTGGTATATCAGCGGCGGCGGCACGATTTCGCGGGTGGCGGCGGGCACGCAACTGGATTTAGACGATCCGAACGGGGCGATCGAGGTAACGGGGAAATACCCGGCGCGTCTGGTGGGCTTTCCCGTACCCGTGTCTGCCGAACCCAAAATTCAGGTGGAAATTCCCGACGTATGGCGGGATGACGACCCCAACGGAGCCGCTCCCGAGGCGGCGATTCCCTACGCGCCTTCAGAGCTGCCGGAAGCCCCACCCTCGATTTACGCGGAAAAGCAGCAGCGCCGCAAATACCCCCACATCGCAGCGCGGGGGGAGCTGGAGGCAACGCTGGCGTGTTTTCACATGCTGTGTAAGTCGATGAACATCCCGTTCCGGCGCGACCAGGTGAAGCGGGTGTTGTCCGAGCAACTGCGGCGATCGGGCAGCTTGTCGCTGATGCACTGCGGGGCGGTGGCTGAAATGGTGGGGCTGAGCGCCCAACTGGTGACCGTTCCGGCGAGCGCGATCGGTCGGCTGCAAGCCCCTGCGCTGGTGGAGTGGGGCGAGAGCTTCGCCGTGCTCTACGAGATTTCTCAGCGCGAAGTGGTCGTCGGCTCGCCGGAAGGGGGCGTGTTCCGGCGCAAACCGTCGGATATCAGCACCAACTGGGAAGAGTCCGGACAGGTGTTGCTGTTGCAGCAAACGCGATCGACCCCGAAAACGAAGTTCGGCCTGCAATGGTTCATGCCGTCGCTGGTGAAATATCGGCGAGTCCTGATCGAAGTCTTAATCGCCTCGTTCTTCGTGCAGCTTTTCGGCTTGGCGAACCCGTTGATGATTCAGGTGATCATCGACAAAGTGATCGTGCAGAACAGCATCGATACGCTGCACGTTCTGGGTATTTTCCTGTTAGTCATCGCGCTGTTTGAAGCGCTGCTGACTAGCTTGAGAACTTATTTGTTTGTCGATACGACCAATCGCATCGACATGGCCT
>JBCBTL010000861.1:0-1475 GCA_039818705.1 Cyanobacteria bacterium J06639_1 | reverse complement strand
CGTGCCATCGCCGTAAGGTCGCAGCGAGGCGTGAAAGGGTTCGACCTCTGGGTTCGCTAGCACTAGGGGAGTGACGTCTGCTCCATCGAGAGTGCGAGGCAAGCTAATCGCGGTTCGCCCGATCGCGATCGGCAACTCTCCGCGCCATTCTTGCGATTCGCCCGACTGAGGATCGACCCAGCGTAGTTGAATGCTCATCTAGTTCCCCGCGAGGTGAAGGGCGTAGGCGATCGCGGCCTGTTGTTCGGGCGACATGACCTCAAAGCCAAACGCGGTCATGGCAACGGGTGAGAGTTCGTCACGAGTGGACAGGATGGTGCGATCGCTGGCGTCGCGCAGAGAGAGCTTGCCGTCTTTGATCTTCACTTTGTAGAGGGAGCGATCGTCGGGAGATTCGATTTCGTAGCCGTAATCTCTCTGTTTGATGCGGTAGATAAATTCATCCGTGCCTGACTCTAGCTTGTAATCGCCATCCTCTTGGAGGCGCACCACGAACAGGTCGGTCGAGCGATCGGCATTGGTTAACTTCAGCTTGGACGAGTCCACAACGACGTAGCCCAAGACTTCATCCTCTGCATCCTTCAATTTGATTTTGTTGCCATCGATGGTGAGACGAACCAGTTCGTTCTCAGCACCATCGACCACTTTGGCTCCGTTGTCTCTGGGTTTAACGGACAGTGCTTCGCTGCCATCTTCCCGTTTGAATTTGACCTTATCGAGCAGCGCAGCCGGAGAGAGAGTTTTTCCTGAAGATGCAGGAGCCGCAGCCGGAGCTGAGTTTACAGGTGTTTCGGGCGATCGCGATGGAGAGCCACAACTCGTCACTGCAACCAGGAGAGCGAGACAGACCAGAGTCACGCTGCGTTTTACAGCCTTAGAGTGATTTAATGAAAGCATTATCGTGTTGAGCATCCTTAAGTAGACTTTTTTGCCATTATTCTCGCGAGATTGAGGATCTGATACAGACTCAGAAACATGCCTGCCGCCACGTCGAGCAATCCCAACGGCTCTTGGGCGGTCGCGGCGGGGACTTTCACTTTGAGCTGAAGCGATCGCTCGCTGGCTTTCACCCCGCTCAATTCGGCATCGACGGGAAGCTGAATCGCTCCGGCCACGTCTTTTTGCAAGACTTCCATGCCGCCGTAGCTTTTGCGAGGGAAAGCAAATTTAAGCAGTAATTCCGCGCCTTTGCATTTCACTTTGCGTTTGTGTTTTTGCTTGCCACTGCGCGATCGCTTCCAACCCGAGGCGATTTGCGTTCGTTCAGTCACGACCAGCTCGAACTGATTGCCATCCTCGAAAACACCCTGCAACGTCAGCCACGAATCGCGAAACTGCTGCAGCTTCCAACCTTGACGATAGGGATGCGGCATCGATCCCGTTTTTTTGCGACCGTCGGTGGGTGAAGTAAATAAGACTTTTAGTTTGAGCGGTTTGGATTCGTCGCGATCGCGCTCCAACAAAGGCAATAGTTC
>JBCBTL010000860.1:0-1477 GCA_039818705.1 Cyanobacteria bacterium J06639_1 | reverse complement strand
TTGCCGTTTGTGCCGCTCTCGAAAGCGAGCACGTCGTCCAAGTCAGCGACTACGGCGTCACCTCTGCGGGGCATCCCTACTGCGTGATGGAGTTTTTGGAGGGGCAAACCCTCGGTCAGCTTCTCGCTAAAGAACGACCTCTCTCGCCCGAACGCGCCATTCGCATTGCCACCCAAGTCTGCGTGGGCTTACAGGTGGCGCATCGCGGTGTCATTCTCAAACCCAACCGCAGTCGCAAGCGCGTCCACGTCGTCCACCGCGACCTAAAGCCAGACAATATCTTTCTGGTGCCTCACCCCGTTTGGGGCGAAATGGTTAAAATTCTCGATTTCGGCATCGCCAAGCTGTACTGGGAGCAGTGGACGAACAGCAACGCCACCAGCTACGGCTTCAAAGGCTCGCTGCGCTACGCGGCTCCCGAACAGTGGGCGGGCAGCGATCGCCTCGACGGACGCACCGACCTCTACAGTCTGGGTGTCGTCCTCTACGAAATGCTGAGCGGTACCAACCCCTTCGGCATTGATAAAGCCCGCGATACCAGCCTGCAGTCGTGGCTGGAAGCCCACACCCGCGCGGAACCCATTCCCCTCAACCGTCAGCCGGGATGCGAGCACCTGGCTCCCGACCTCGTGGCGGCGGTCATGAGATGTCTGGCGAAAAGCCCTGAAGATCGCTTCGCTAGTGCGGACGACCTGCGCGCCGCCCTCGAACCCTACATGCCCCAGGCAACCGTTCCGCCAACCGGGGTGGCTGCGCCAAAGCGATTGCCCGCCCGATCCTCCTCGCTGAACCTGCCCGTTCCGCCCCACCTCCTCTCTCATCCGCCCCAAACCGCTCGGCCTCTCACCGCCTCTGTTCCGCCGAGCGTGCCCGTCGTTGATGTCTTCCACGAAACCAGCACCACCCGAGGCTCATCCGACCCGACGATTACCCTCAGCCCCTTCCCGACTGAGAAGCCCGTAGAAGAGAAAGGCTCGCCGTGGCTGTGGGGGGCGCTCGGAACGGCAGCGATCGCGGCTTTGGCTGGCGGCGCTTGGCTGTGGGGCAATCCGCGCGCGCTGAACGAAGCGACTGCGTTGGCTGACGCTGGGAACTATGCCGAAGCGATCGAGGTTGCCAGCGCGATTCCCAGTTGGCAGCGCACTCACGAGAACGCAATGGCATTAGTGCCGCAATGGCATTACGACCAAGCCCTGACTTTGGCGAATGCAGGAGACTATCAGACGGCTTTGGGGTGGGTAGAGCGTTTTCCCACGCCAGAAGCTCGCGAGCTCGTCGGCGACTTGGCGCGCATGATGGATGTCGAAGCGGCGATGGGCGATCGCCAGTTCGACCGCGTCGTCGTGTCGTCTAGCAACATTCCAGCAGCTAGCCCCTTATTCTCTGCTGCTCGCAGCCGGATGTGTCAGGCAGTATCGGCCAATCTCTCCGAGAGCGTGCGGGCGCAGCTTACAACCTCCATGTCTGGAGAGCAAAC
>JBCBTL010000859.1:0-1478 GCA_039818705.1 Cyanobacteria bacterium J06639_1 | reverse complement strand
ATCTTTGGCGCTTAGAAAGCTCGCCTCATCTACGATCCACAGTCGCGATCGCGACTCTTCCGGCTGCTTGGAAAGAAGCAGACTCGCCACCGTCGTCGTCGCGATCGCCAGCTCCTCTCCTAGTACCCCAGCGGCACTGGAACTCGGGGCGTAGCCTTCTACCTGATAGCCCGCTGCTTCCGCCAACCGTTTGACCCGACGCAATGCCGTCGTTTTTCCGGCTCCCGCCACCCCTTGCCACGCGATGAAGCGATCGCGCGTCGTGGCCGCCAGTCGAATCGCCGCCCGCTGCCCTTCCGTTAATTCCTCTTCTTCCAAGGAGCTGTCCAACTCCTCGCGATCGTCAGCCAAGGCTTCCACCCGATCGCGACCCGAACGCATCAGCACCAGCGCGGCCTCCTCGCGATCGCGGGCACTTGCCGTCGTGAACCGACTGTCGAGAGTGGGCATCAGATCGGGATGCTCCGCGATCGCCGCTTCCATCGTCTCCAGGTCGAAGGGCTGAACCCGCTCTAGGACGGCTTTCTGGATCGCAGTTCGGCGGAAGACGGCGCTCCGTTCGCCGCAATGCTCGACGGCGAGATCGACTAACTCCCGCGCTTCCTCCACGTCACTAGCGACCTCGCGATCGCGAGCCGGGACGGGATGGGTCAGACCGATTTGAAGGGCGCGATCGCTCCACGCCTCATGCAAAATCTCGCGCGGGATGTCTTTCCCTTTCCGCGCTCGGGTGCGAATCGCCGCCCACCCTCGCTCGACCGCGTTCGCCTCAGCCCCCCCAACGAACGCCAATATCTGCTGGCGGCGCTGTGAAAACTCCTCCAACTGTTCGGGGCTGTATCCCTTCAGCTCGAACAGACAGTCCCGATTGCGCTCGATTTCATAGCCCAATTTCCTCGCTTCGTGGGCGAGTTCGTTGCGGTAGATGCTGCTCAACAGCTTCGCGTTTTGATAGATCGACTCGTTGCTCAGTGCCCTCCAGGTGCCATCCGGTAACTGAGTCGCATTGATGGCGACGCAGTGAGTATGCAGTTGCGGGTCAAGCTCGCGGCTGGTGTCGTGGTGGAATTTCGCCACGATCAGGTTCCCCGTTTGGACGGGTTGCTGCTTCCGTCCGTCCCACTTTCGGGTCAAGGCATGGTGCGATTCGATGTGAGCAAGGGTGCGATCTACTGCCGTTCGATGCGCCTTTTCTAGCTTGCGATCGCCGTTCACTAGCGCCGCAAGGCTGACACTTTTGGGCGCGCTGAAGGTCAGATCGAGTCCGGCTCGATGCTTGCGGAGGGTCTCAGATTGGCGCGTTCGATTCACCCGACGACCGGGGAGGCGATCGCCCTCGGGGGCTTGTCCGTTCAACAGATTACTGAAGCGATCGCGATCGACCGACCCTTCTAAACCCAAACTGGCCGCTCCGATTCCAGCCCATTCGCTCTGGGGCTGGGCTTCGTCTGCGCAGTAGTAGTTCTCGTGGGTGTAGT
>JBCBTL010000858.1:0-1484 GCA_039818705.1 Cyanobacteria bacterium J06639_1 | reverse complement strand
CATCTCTCATTTCGCGATCGCGATCGGTAAAACCGTAGCGTACTTCACCAGATTGGCAAACTCGTCGGCGAGATCCTGCTCGAACGCGCGAAACGTCTCGGGGGTGAAGTGAGAGAAATTCAGCGCGGCACTCTGGAGCCGCAGATGCTTGATGGCTTGCAGGCTCGAATCAGGCCGTCGCAGAGCTTTGGCACAGTAGAGCCAGCGCTGGAGCGCTTCGTCAATCAGAGCTTTCATGCGATCGCGTTCGTCCGCGTCGATGCCTCGCCCCAACAGAAACGCGCTCGCGTTGGCGTTGATGTCGAGCAAGTAGTTCAACTCTCGCCCCAGATGCTCGGCGGCGAGATACCAGAATTGCAGCGCCTCTAGCGTGATGCCGTGCCGAACGCGCGATTCGGATGGAGGCGACGTGCTGCGTTGTTGCAGGTTCATCCCAGCAACCCTCTCTACGATTAGGGAGCACCGTGTCCGTGTCAGGGGGAAGGATGCCCTCCCCGCCAGTCAGTGGTAAGTCCGGCCTCGTCCGAGCCAACGCGCTCTCTGCCCAACCGCACCGCGAATTACGTCGCCACCTGCGGTCGATTGCGAAGAATCTGCCAGAGCGATCGCGAGGCTCAGCAGACTTCTTCGACTCAAAACTCTCGATCTCGAACGCGGAGTGTCCAGCGCAGACTGACTCCAATTCGTTCTTTTTTCAACTACCCCCCAAGAACTGGCGGGGCTCCTCCTCTGAACACCTTTACTCGGACGGACAGTGTCAAAATTGGACTCATCTTATCTTCAGAATTCGCTAGTGACAAGTCTCCGATTGCACTTGAACTCTATCGAAGAACGCGATGAACTAGTAGGTGAAGAAACACGATGGGTGCATTGATGACTTCTACTTCCATCACGACTCTGAAGGTCTATATCCCTCAAGGACTGAAGACTCAATTCAAGGCACTGTGCGTCTTTGAAGGGAAAAGTATGAATGCCGTGACGTTGGCATGCATCGAACAATGGGTAGCCGAGAAAATGGCCTCTGAACTTGATTCAGGCGATGATTCTTAGGTTCGAGCTGACAATCTGGTGAAGTACGCTACGGTTTTACCGATCGCGATCGCGAAATGAGAGATGAGAGCGAGAATGCGGCAAAGCGATCGTCAAAGGACGCGATCGTCGGTGGGTATTGCGACGATTTCGAGTCATTTTCGACGGAAAAGGGATAGTGCAAACGATCTAAGTCAAACTAGCGAGACAGAGTAGTAGCCGATTGACGAGATGGAGATAATTCGCTGTCGCGATTGACGGCAGCCTGTGACTGTCGAACTGCCGCTAATTGTTGAGCGATTTTAATTCCAGCTTCACCAATCAGAGCGACATCTCGCAATTGCAACTGGTTGTGGGTGACCGTTTGCTCCTGGGTTGCAAGGATTTCACCGCGTTCCCCCTGGCGATCGCTCACTACCAAACTGGAGGCATCGGAACGCACTTCGTAGCGCTCG
>JBCBTL010000857.1:0-1501 GCA_039818705.1 Cyanobacteria bacterium J06639_1 | reverse complement strand
CGCGGGCGCTGGCTGACTGTTTTGTGTAAACCTCGCGACTCTCGCCCTTCATTTAATAAGCGCGATCCAGTCGCTGCGGATCGGTTTGACGAACGCGATTCGGTCGAGCTACCCACTCGCTGGGCGATCGTCGTTAGTAAAAAGGTGAGTCGGCGAGCGGTCGATCGCAATCGCATTAGGCGGCGCATTCGGTCGGCTTTGCGTCAGCTCGAATTGCAATGGCGATCGGGGTGGGATGTCATCGCGATCGTGAAGCCGACGCCAAAAGAGCGCGATCGCCCTTACCTGCTCGACTGTTCGTACTCAGAGCTTCAGCAAGAAGTGGAAACGCTGGTGCGGCGGGCGGGACTGCTCGACGCGGCGGATTAGGAGGGCGATCGCAAAAGTATTAAGGTTGGTATAGCGTTTCTCAGTTTGTGAAGCCTGACGGCATGGCAATTAAAGAAGAAGTCATTTTTGACGGCAAGCCCCACATCGGCGATTTGATTAGTGGCGTTTTGCTAGGAGCCACGATTGTGGGATTGCCCCTGTTCGTGGGGGCGTTGACTCGTCGCCTGTGGGTGAACTATCGCATCACCAATCGTCGCGTCATCGTGACCGGAGGCTTTCGCGGACGAGAACGCTCGGACATCGTTTACAAAGAAATTGCTAAGGTGGTCAGCGTACCGCGCGGATTGGGCGGACGTGGCGATATGGTGCTGACCCTCAAAGACGGTAGCCGACTGGAAATGCGATCGGTACCGAATTTCCGCAAAATCTCCGACTACATCTTGGAGCGCCTGGATGCGAAAGCGCGCGAGGTCAGCGGGTCTTTGGGCAAGAAACGCGGAGCGCGCGCGTAACATTCGGCTCGGTTTGGCCTCGAATTTAGAGCGAGATAAAAATTTCGTGCGGGCGAATGAGGCTGAAGCTGGGTGTCAGGGGGCGATCGCGCTCTAGCGTAGAATCCCCGACGCAGCCGCGTAAAATCCACCTGAAGCCACTACAATGTAGGACGTTAAGTTACGTATAGGCGAGTCCGAATGGATTTTGGCATCGGCTTCCTCTCCAATAACGTCATGCTGCCGATTTTGGATTTCTTTTATGGAATCCTGCCCAGCTATGGCCTAGCCATCATCATGCTGACGCTCGTGATCCGCTTCGCGCTGTTCCCGCTCAATGCCGGACAGATTCGCAACATGCGGAAAACGAAAATCGCGCAGCCGCTGGTCAAAAAGCGAATGGAAGAAGCCCAGACTCGCTATGCGGACGATCCGGTAAAACTGCGCGAAGCTCAAGCCGACATCTACAAGGAACTCGGCAACCCCTTGGGAGGATGTCTGCCGCTGCTGGTTCAGATGCCCGTCCTGTTCGCCTTGTTTGCCACCCTCAGAGGGTCGCCGTTTGCAATGACGACGGTCGAGTACACGGCGAAGATCGTCGATACTTCTGCCGCGGTCGCTGAAGTCGTTGCCGATCCCTTTGTCAGCCAGCCTAAGAACGTCTTTATTACGGATAAGGT
>JBCBTL010000856.1:0-1502 GCA_039818705.1 Cyanobacteria bacterium J06639_1 | reverse complement strand
GCTCGAAAAGTTTCACCTCCTGCCACTGAAGCTGAAGGTTAAACGCCAGCATTTTGACAACCACCTGGCGGTTTCGCTCGCGGTCTTCTGCTAGCCAAGTCTGTCGCGTCGCGTTTTTGCCTAGCTGTTGCTTGAGGGCGTAACGTGATCGCAATATCGTCCCGATTTGTGGCGCACTCATCGATATCCGCTCGTGTAGAAAATTGCCGCACGCGCGCAGCTTCCCCCAGTATTCCCGAGCGCACCGCCAAAAGTGATGTCATCTGCGATCGCTACAATATGACCAACTCTATGAGGCGATCGCGGCATGACGCTCTCACCCTCCCAATCCGCCACCCCCAACTCGCAATCGGCACGACTCCGCGACGAGGTAGCCCCCAAGTCGCTGCCGACCATGTACGATTTGCCCGCAGACTATCCCGACGACCCTGGCGTGCCCGACGAATTTCACATCTGGCAGCCCCAACTGCTCAGCGACACCTTCCACCCCCCCAACTGGAAACGCGATCGCTTCCTCACGGCGATCGACCTCAATCTGTATTACGACTCCGAACACCTGCTCTGGTACAAACGCCCCGACTGGTTCGTCGCCCTCGACGTGCCGCGCCTCTACGACGGTAGCGAACTGCGTTTGAGCTACGTGACGTGGGACGAGCCGAATCCCCCCTTTGTGGTGGTGGAACTGCTCTCGCCAGGGACGGGGAAAGAAGATTTAGGCGAAACGCGATCGCGCGCGGGCGAGCCTCCCACGAAGTGGCAAGTCTACGAGCAAATTTTGCAAGTTCCCTACTACGTAGTGTTTGACCGATACACCGATCGGCTGTGGGCGTATGAGTTGAAAGGCGATCGCTATCAACCCATCTCTTTAACTGAACCCAAAATTTGGATTCCCGAGATCGAACTGGGCTTAGGTCTGTGGCAGGGCAACGTCGATGGCGTCGAGCGCCTGTGGCTGCGTTGGTACGGAGCAGATGGCGAGTGGATCCAGACGCCAACCGAACGCCAGCGATCGCTTGCTGAGCGAGAACGCGCTAGAGCTGAACGAGAACGTATCAGAGCTGAACGAGAACGTATCAGAGCTGAGCAAGAACGAGCCGTGGCTGAGCAAGAACGAGCCGTGGCTGAGCAAGAACGAGCCGTAGCCGAACAGGAACGTACCAGAGCTGAGCGACAACAGGCAAGAGCTGAACAGGAAAGCCAGAGAGCCGAACGCGAGCGTGCTAGAGCTGACCAGTTGGCCGAACGGTTGCGAGCTTTGGGCATCGATCCGGATGCTCCATAGCCTGACTTCCTACAGAGGTTTGGCCATTGGATATTCCGCCCGCGATCGCCTAGTGCTAATGGGTTGATAACGCTGTGCGCTCGCGCAACTCGTCGTGCAGGTTTGGCTCGATACCTTTGTTTGGCCGGTAGCTTTGACATCTCATACCAAATCCGTAAAGCATACCCCCTAAACATCTCGGTCATTATCCCGGCCACCAGTGGTAGTAAGTCAGTGCTTG
>JBCBTL010000855.1:0-1510 GCA_039818705.1 Cyanobacteria bacterium J06639_1 | reverse complement strand
ACCCCAACACCCAAAAGCGATCGATATCGAGCTTCGCCAGCAGTGCCTCCAAATCGCTCAGGTGGTCGGTCATGACAAAAGAATGGCTAGTGCGGCTGCGCCCGTAACCGCGCAGGTCGGGGGCGATCGCCCAGTAGCGATCGGACAGCGCTGCGGCAAACACCTCCATCGCCGCGCCGTTTCCGGGGTGGCCGTGCAGCATCAGGATCGGAGGCGCAGCGCGATCGCCCCACTGCCGATAATGCAGCTCTTGCGGGCGGGAGGACGACACAGACATCAGGGACGTTTGCAATAGAGCTTAACGGCAACAAAGTGTAATGTAGCTCGCGATCGCGTCAGCGCGGTTCGTAAAGCCCCCGTTCCGTCTAGGCTCCGCATTCTTGGAGAGCGAATGTACGGGGACATGCTCGCTCGATGCGCGATCGCCCTATCCAAGACTGGTGCTACGTTGAAGGCGATAACAACCAGTTTTGGATGGACGCAGCAGTATGTTCGAACGGGTGTTGGTCGCCACCGATTTTGAAGACGGTTTATATCGGTTCGGGCTATGTCTGCAAAGTTTTCACGATAGCGGCGTACGACATCTAGGATTCGTCCACGCGATTCCTTGGAAAGGCAATCAGGTGGGCGGCTTGCCTCCCAGCATGGACGCAGAGAAAAGTGAAGCCCTGGCCTACATTCAGCGATATTTGCAACCTGACGTGCCCGAAGAGTTGAAGCCCGAAATCGTCGTGCAAGTGGGCAAGCCATCCGAAGTAATTCAACAGGCGATCGCCTCCTTCAAACCCGACGTGATGGTGTTGGGGATGCCCAGTCGCAGCTTGCTAGCGGAAAAAGTGTTCGGCAGCACCACCATCGGCCTGATTCCTCAGCTCGACATTCCGGTGCTCATCGTCCGTCCGCCAATGGCCTCAGCCCTCACCGAAGCCGAACTCAATCTTCGCTGCCGCGATTTGTTCGACTATTGGTTGGTGCCCTGCGATCTCGAAAACGTCACGCAGACTCTATTGTCTAAAGTTAGCGAGTCATTACGAAAAGGTGAGGGTCGTCAAACCCAAAAACTGCTGCTCCTGCACATTATGGAGACCACCTCCAGCCGTCGGTTCGGAACGGACGTAGACGCACAACTCAATGCGGCACGCGAAAAACTCGCTGCCCTCGGAGCTGAATTAGCCAACCAGATTCCCGACACAGTGAAAGTGACCACCGAAGTCCGGCTCGGTTCTCCGGTCAAAGAGATTCTGAGTACTGCCCAAGACTACGACATCACGGCGATCGCCACCACATCTCGCAACACCGGTCGCATTTGGGAATGGACGGTGCCCAGCGTCGCTGGAGAACTTCTGCGCCGCAGTTGGCACGCCGTTTTATTCTTCCCAGCATCCGATTAGTCGAGTGTCCGATTGGTGGATTGTCGGGTAGCTCGTCGAGTTAGTGACGTACTCCCTACGCCGATTGCGGAGCAATACGACGAGGGCTTCTCCTCCGAGTTTTCGACCCGGATTCGCGT
>JBCBTL010000854.1:0-1514 GCA_039818705.1 Cyanobacteria bacterium J06639_1 | reverse complement strand
GTTACAAGGGGTGCTGGACACGCTGGAGCTGCTGAAACTGGCCGAACTGCAAAACTTCTTCGGGGATGAATGCGTCGAAGTGGCGCGAGCCAATGCTGCTGCTCAGCGACCCGCCGAGGAAACCGCCGTCGTGGTCTACTCGGTCATCTTGCCCGACCTCACGGAAATCATCGAGCGATCGCCCGACGGCCAGCTCAAAGCCTACCCCGTCGAAATTGCCGCAGACGAGCTGGCTGCCGACGTGAACGATCTGCGCTTTTTGTTGGAAAAACGCGCGACCGACCAATATTTGCCCCAGGCACAAAAGCTCTACGATCTGCTGCTGCGCCCCGTCGAGGACGACTTAGCCGCTCTCAAGCCCGAAACCCTAGCCTTCGTTCACGATGGCGTGTTGCGACAGGTGCCAATGGCAGCGCTGCACGATGGCGATCGCTTTCTGATCGAAAACTATCCGATTGCCGTTACCCCCAGCATCAGCCTCACGTCCGGCCAGCCGCTCCAGCGGGAAGACCTGCGGGCGTTAATTTTGGGATTGACGGTGGAGCGCAGACCGTTCGCCGCCCTCGCCAATGTCGAAACGGAAACCGAAAACGTCCAGGCCATCATTTCGGGGCCGCGCTTGCTGGACGAATCCTTTACCCTCGACACCGTCCAAAACGAACTGAGTGCCGACAACTATCCCATCATTCACATGGCAACCCACGGCAAGTTCGGGGTGGATGCGGCCAACACCTTCCTGCTGGCCTTCGACGATCGCCTCAGCATCGAGCGGGTGGACGGCATTTTGCGATCGCGCCCCACCACCGACCCCATCGAACTGTTAACGCTGAGTGCCTGCCAAACCGCCGCCGGAGACAACCGCTCCACATTGGGAATGGCCGGAGTCGCCGTGCGCGCTGGAGCCAAAAGCGCCCTGGCAACGCTCTGGTTCATCAACGACGAATCCACCGTGCCGCTCATCTCCGAGTTCTACAACCAACTTTTAGACCCCAGCATCACCAAAGCCGAAGCCCTCCGCCGAGCCCAAGTCAAATTCATCACCGACGAAGACTTTCGCGACTTCAGCCACCCCGCCGTCTGGTCGCCTTTTATTTTGATTGGAAATTGGCTGTAAATCTCAATGGGAGAAAAGCACGTGACCTCCTATGAGAACTATTCCATAGACCTCAGAACGTTTGCAGAAAGTGTCTGCTTGCGTCCAAATCTTTGGTTGCCTAGCGGTCGTCTTGAAGAGGCGATCGCACTTTTTGAAGGATATTCCATGGCTCTCCGACACACGCAATCGGAATCTGGAGACCCAAGCCCCCGCGATGCCATGCAATGGGTTATCGCAGAAACGGGATATGCAGGATTGGAATGGTCTGGACTCCAAACACACCTATTGCGATCGCGATATGGTTCTGATGCAGGAGTCTTTGCCGTGTTGCGCGAGCATCTCAGACAAATACAAATTGATAAAGCGAAAGAAGCAGGAAAGTATCTCTCAGAGAGATATCGCGCGGAATTGAGTTGAG
>JBCBTL010000853.1:0-1514 GCA_039818705.1 Cyanobacteria bacterium J06639_1 | reverse complement strand
GCGATCGCAACCGTCACCACAGGAACCGAACTCATGGGCGGCAAAATTTCAACCAGCGTCACATCGGCAGTCGAGATCGCTCGAACGATGGAATACCAAACTGGAATGCACGTAATCGCGATAATACTCATACCCGATGTCCACACCACTGGCACTAAGCGATCTGGATTGTGGTAGAGATACACCAGCAAACAAAGTTGAAGCGCGCCGTTGAGCGGCGGCAGAATCGTGTCCATCGCCAGTGAGTCGGGTTCGAGAGCGTGCAAAACCGTCGCAAAAACCGACGCAAACACACTAAATGCCAGCAGCAGCAATGCGGCATGGCGCAAAAAGCGATCGCGTGGATTCTTGAGAGAGTGCATACACTATCAGGAAAGAAACCAACTCATTCAACGTAAAAGATCCTCGCACGTCAAAACATGATGAAATTACGCGGGAGTCCTTCAGAAGCCACCAACTCTCCAGCACCGGTCGCGTCTTACCGGCTGACGCGACACTGAGGATTGTAAGACGTGCAGATCGGTTTGCGTCCGACACGAGTTGGAAACGCCAGCTTGGGTTTCCATTCTTCCAGTATGGTAAGGCGAGCGCCAAAGGCAGACAGAGGAAGTGCGGGACTATCGAGGGTCGCGGGTTGCGTCTTTGTCAGAGTCCTTGTCATCACTTACAAGTCTTCCGATAGATGACACCTTTGCAGCCACGATTTAAGGCTCCCATCATCTCACCGTAGCGTTGAGAGACTGCCGCAGAATGTAGCGTCAGACCATCGGATGAGAACTATCGAAAAAAGCGGAGAGGGAGGGATTCGAACCCTCGACGGAGTTTTTGGCCCCGTAACTTCTTAGCAGGAAGCCGCTTTCAACCACTCAGCCACCTCTCCAAGAATCTGCTCGGCGCGACGCGCCTGCAGTGCTTAAAGATCCTAGACGATCCGATGGTTCGCGGCAAGGGAGAACGCAAAATCGTGCGCCCTCCTCTGCTGGATCGCTAGAACTAGGCTCCCACAGCCTCTTTCGCGGCGTACAAGACCTCTGGGGTAATGAGATCGAAACCGCGATCGCGAGCGAATGCTTCGGTATTGCGCTTCACCTTGCCGCGCACGAAGCCAGGAATCCGCTTCAGCTCAGCCATAGCTGCCTCGTCCCACGGCAAATCCGAGTTTGCCGTAATAGATTGCGTCAGCGCTTCTTTGGTGTCGTGCCCGCCGAAGATTTCTAACAGGTGATCTTCCATCCCCAGCGTGAATGAGTTGTAGATTAAGTCCACCACCTGATTTGCGCCTTCGTAGCCCAAGAAAGGGCGATAGCCGACCGGGAAGTTTTGGACGTGGACGGGAGCGGAGATGACGCCGCAGGGGATGTTCAGCCGCTTGCCGACGTGACGTTCCATTTGGGTGCCGAAGATGGCGGCGGGTTCGGCCTTGGCGATCGCGTCTCCAATTTTGGCGTGGTCGCTGGTCATCAAAATCTCGTCGCAGTAGTCGCCGACTTCCTGGCGGAACCAGTCTTCGTCGT
>JBCBTL010000852.1:0-1517 GCA_039818705.1 Cyanobacteria bacterium J06639_1 | reverse complement strand
GATGGGTCGCCTCTACGTGCAAGGCCCCGGAATCGTGACAGCAGCTCAGTTAGAGCTACCCTCGCAACTGGAAATTATTAATCCCGACCACTACATCGCGACGTTGGCGGAAGACTCCACGTTGGAGATGGAGTTCGTGGTCGATCGCGGGCGCGGTTATCGGGCGGTGGAGCACGGCGATCGCGATGCAGCGGCGATCGACTTTTTGCAGCTCGACTCGATTTACATGCCCGTGCGCAAGGTGAACTATGCCGTTGACGACATGCGCATCGGCGAATCGCTGGCGAAAGACCGCTTGACCATGGAACTGTGGACGAACGGTAGCATCGCGCCCCAAGATGCCCTCAGCCAAGCCGCTCAGATTTTGGTGCAGCTTTTCGTACCGCTCCAAGACGTGACCTTCGCTGCCGCTGACGTGGCTCCCAAGGCCGAAGACGACCAGAAGAATCAAATTCCCATCGAGGAATTACAGCTTTCGGTACGGGCGTACAACTGCCTGAAGCGCGCTCAAGTCAACACGGTTGCCGACCTACTCGTCTACTCCGAAGAAGATTTGCTCGAAATCAAGAATTTCGGTCAAAAGTCGGCGGAAGAAGTAGTTGAAGCGCTCAAAGATCGCCTCAATCTGACGCTCCCTCGCGAGAAAAATAGTTAAGCCTTTGGGGTGGGATGGCTCGCTATCCTGCCCTCGTTCGTTCACCCATCACGGAATCTCTAGATCATGCGTCACCGTTGTCGCGTTCCCCAACTTGGCAAACCCGCCGATCCGCGCAAAGCCCTGCTGCGATCGCTGACGACCTCTCTACTGCGCGAAGGTCGGATCACTACGACCAAAGCGCGCGCCAAGGCCATCCGCACCACAGCGGAGAAGATGATCACGCTGGCCAAAAATGGCTCGCTGGCCTCTCGTCGCCAAGCCCTCGGCTACATCTACGACAAGCAGCTCGTTCACACGCTGTTCGATCGCGTGCCCGAGCGCTACGGCAGTCGCAATGGCGGGTATACCCGCATCCTGCGCACCGTGCGTCGTCGTGGCGATGGCGCTGAAATGGCCGTCATCGAGCTAGTGGACTAAGCACGCAGTGACGGCGACGGCGACTAGAGACCTGCGGCGAATTGCGCTGAAAGTGCAGTATTTAGGCACGCAGTTTTGGGGATGGCAGCGGCAACCGCGCCATCGCAACGTTCAGGGTGTTTTAGAAGACACGCTGGCGAGTCGCGTCAATCACTCTGTCACGATTCACGGAGCGGGGCGCACTGATACGGGCGTTCACGCTTGCGGCCAAGTGGCTCACTTCGAGACCGACAGCCCGATTCCCGACGATCGCTGGCAGGACGTACTCAATCGAGCTTTGCCCGACGACGTAGCGATCGCGTCTGCGGCACGAGTTGAATCATCTTGGCACTCGCGCTTTTCGGCCATATGGCGACGATACCGCTATGCCATTTGGAACGAGCCTCAGCCCAACGTGTTTTGGCGCATGTTTAGCTGGCATCATCGCTTGCCTCTAGATGAA
>JBCBTL010000851.1:0-1520 GCA_039818705.1 Cyanobacteria bacterium J06639_1 | reverse complement strand
ATACGGTGGCTCGCTTCGGAGCCGTCGAACTTCCGGCGGGAGCGGTGACGGCGCTGTTGGGGTCGCCCTTCTTCCTGTGGCTGCTCTATCGTCGTTCGGCAGCGTGAGGGGGATGAAATGGAACTCGTACTTGCTAGCGTTTCTGGTGGATATGGCGATCGCCCGATCGTGCGAGATGTCTCGTTCGCAGTGCAGCAGGGCGAATGGCTCAGCATCGTCGGCGCGAATGGATCGGGCAAGTCCACGTTGCTCAAGTTGATGAGTCGGCTGCTTTCTCCCAGTAGCGGCACAGTGAAAACGGGAGGTGAGTCCATTCACGAGCGATCGCCGCAGTGGGTGGCGCGTCGCATTGCCTTGATGCCGCAGCAGCAAACGATTCCGGCGGGTATCAGCGTCGAGCAGTTCGTGGCGCTGGGGCGATCGCCTTATCAAGCCTGGTGGCAGTGGGATTTAGCCGAACGCGATCACGAGGTCGTCCGCACCGCCATGCGAGATGCGCAGGTCGAGCAGTTCAGTCAGCATTTAGTCGAACGCCTTTCAGGAGGCGAACGGCAGCGGGTTCTGTTGGCATTGGCATTAGCTCAAACTCCCACAGTCTTGCTACTCGACGAGCCCACGACGTATCTCGATTTGCACTACCAGCTCGAACTACTGGAATTCGTCAAGCGCTTGCAGCAGCAGCGCCAGCTCGCGATCGTCACCGTCCTGCACGACATCAACCTAGCGGCACGCTACAGCGATCGCCTCGCCATGCTGCGCGCGGGCGAACTCTACGCAATCGGCACACCCCGCGAAGTCATCACCCCCGCCCATCTCGCCGCCGTGCTGAACATTGAAGCCGAAGTCGTCTTCACATCGCGCGGCCTCCAAATTTTCCCCATCGCGGCCTGTAGCGCCGACGCTCCTCCTGCCTCTCCTCCAGTTCCTCTCGTCACGTCAGCGTCATGATCTACCGTCGTTCTCTCTCCGTCAGTCTTGCCGTGCTGGGCGCGATCGCCCTCACCGCTACGAGTTCTCTGCTGGGACATCTTCCCCCAGGCTCAACCGCCGCGATCGCCCAACCCGCCGAGTCTCAGCCCGCCACCCGCGTCGTCGCCCTCACCTCCCTCGCCGCCGATGTCGTCGAACGGCTCGATCGCGATACCCTCATCGGCATTCCCGGCACGAGACTGACCCAAGCCGACCCCCGATTCTCCAACATTGAAGTCGTCAGCTCGGGACGCACGCCCCCCAGCCTGGAAGCGATCGTCGCTCTCGACCCCGATCTAGTGGTTGGAGCCACCGGATTTCACGACATGCCTCTGGAGCGACTGGAAGAACTGGGCGTGCCGACTCTCAGCTACGAAATTAAAAGCTGGCAAGACCTGCGCCAGATTTCTACCGATTTGGCAGAAGCGATCGCCGCCGATCCGCAACCCCTCCTCGCAGAATTCGACTCCTATCTGGACAATCCACCGGAAGCCTCGCGATCGACTCTCGTGCTGATGAGTCAGCAGCCCATTTTGTCCCCCAGCGCAGCG
>JBCBTL010000850.1:0-1528 GCA_039818705.1 Cyanobacteria bacterium J06639_1 | reverse complement strand
TAAGACATCACACCTTAGAACGAAACAGCCCTGCATACAACTTAATTCCTCTCAAATCAGCACCCACCAAAGCATCCCTACTCTGACGGTTAGGGGCAGTCGTTATACTTACCCCGGAAAAATCTCTCATGCCAGATTGATAGAGATCGAGCAAATCTCCTGGACTCATCTTGCTCATAGCGACTGAATTTTGATAATGAGCGGCATTCTAACACTGAACTAAACAGTCGAACCTGAAACTAAGTTTATCGATCGCGCATGAAAAGCGTGATTGCATCAATGCGTCCGTCTTGGCGGGGTTCGGAGTGTTGGCGGGTCGCGATCGCCTCGTACCCTTCAAACACCACCTGTTGCCAATAGTCCGGCGTCCAGAAATTACGGTAGATGCCGAATTCGTCCACGTGGCCTTCCGGTTGAGATTCCGCCTGGAACGTCTTTAAGGTTTCTGGCGATCGCACGGGAATATCGCAAATCAACAGCGGCGCGATCGCAAATTGCTTGCGAATCAGGTCTCTGAGCTTGTCGAGGGGGAAATGTTCGAGTAAGCCGAAACTGATACAGGCTTGGATGGGGCGATCGCGATAGTCCGCCTCGAAATCTGCGCTCAAATCTCCATACGCAACCGTCAAATTCCCCTCGGCATACTTGGCGTTCTGGCTCAGAACCTCCAACACCCCTTCATCGTTGTCGATCGCAATGACAGAATAGCCGCGCCGCGCCAGCGGAATTTCAATCAGACCGTATCCAGCCCCCAACGCCAAAATCGGATCGCCGTTCGGGTCGAGATGGCGTTCGATAAAGCCCTCGTGCAGAGCCTCATAACGCCGCTCGGCTACCGCAAAGCGCTTGTCATTAAATACCGGATCGCCCAGTGTCTGGAAAAACTGGAACCACGCTCCATCTGCCATCGCGATCGCCTCTGGAGAACTCCACGCACATTCTCGCAAGGCCGCAAACCTCTGGGCGTAGCCCGACTCAAATCGCAACGAAACCACCCCACTCCCCGATCGCTCGACGGAGTGGCGCGAGGATATCGGGATGGGAATCGAAGTATGAAAGCGATCGCTCGCGTCGGGTTGGTTAAACTGTGCGGCAGTGGTGCGTGAGGTGAAACATGGCGCGATCGCGGTTTTTCCCAACTCTGTGGCGGTGGAGTGCAGGTCTCTTAACAGTGGGCTGCGTGGCAATGACGGCGGCTAGTCTGCAAGCCGCCGAAGAAAGCTCGAATCTGAAGATCGTTTATCCCCCGAAAAATCACAATACGTACTCTCCCTCCATCTTTTTCATCGGCACTACGCCGCCCGATAGCACCGTCACCGTCAACGGCCAGCTCGTGCGCCGCAGCCCCGCCGGACATTTCGCCCCCAGCTTTCCGCTGCGACCGGGTGATAATCGCTTTTCGTTTACCGTGAATTCGCCCACGGGCACCGAGCGGTTCGTGCGGGTGGTGAATCGCTTGGCGGATACCCAGTTCGTGCCCAGCGATCGCGCTGTCATTCTGGCCGATAGCGTGGTGCCCTATGCCGAT
>JBCBTL010000849.1:0-1540 GCA_039818705.1 Cyanobacteria bacterium J06639_1 | reverse complement strand
AGTTGATTCCCTGATGAGCGATTCGGTGGTGCCCGGGCGGCAGCGCGCGAAAACCCTCCGCTCCGCCAGCTGGAGGGTGGGCTGTGACGGGCGGTCTCGGTGGTGGGCCGCCCCGGGGTGGACCCTGTGCTGTGGAGTTCATTGGTAGGTAAAGACTAGCCAGAATCAACAACTTTTTCCATGAAGGTCGATTTTTCGTGCAGGCTGACGGATTTTTTCGCGACGCGGTTCCGCCACTCGGATTGGCGGTTCCGTCACTTCCGAGGAGCGCGAGGCAAGTGAATATTCGGGGCGAGAGGTTCTTTGAGCTCGACAACATTCGCTATGAAAAAAGTGGCAGGGGATATCGCGTGGTTGCGATCTTGTAAGAAGTGCGTAGCCTGGACAAGCCGGCATCTCGAGCTGAGCTTTCTCGATAATTTTCAGATGGAGTGAAATATGCTAGCAAGAACGGCTGTAACGCTGTCGTACCTTTTTCTGTTGATGAGTATCACGGCGTGTTCCGACGAGCAAAATTTAGAAGCGACCGCGACAAAAACCGTTGAAGCAGCCGCACCGAGCAGTAAGTCAACTCAACCGGCTATCCCTAGCTCACCAACCGTACTGGAATTTGCCGATGCTGAGACGCTGTTTGTGGCCGACTCCGCACGAGGCAGCATAGTTGCCTATACGCTTCCCGAATCCAGCCAGAGCGCAGCCAAACCTGCAGCGTGGAACCTCTTGGATCTGGATGCCCTATTGATCGACGAACTTGGCGCAGCGCCTAGAGGGATCAAATATCACGACTTGGCGGTTCACCCAAAGACCCAGGAGGCTTATATCTCTTTGTCTGCCAGCGTCGGTGGGAAAGCGCAATCGATGGTGGTAGCAGTATCACGTGAGGGAGCGGCAATGCAGCTGGACCTCGAATCGCTGCCGAGCCAACAATTCGTTCTGGAGAATCCAGCAGACGATGGTGTTTCATTCTGGCGCGATATTCCGGCAGCCTCATTCACCGTAACCGATCTCGACTACAGGGACGGCGAACTCTATGTGTCCGGACTATCGACCGGCGAGTTTGCGTCGACGCTGCGTCGCGTGCCTTTTCCGTTCACTGACTCAAACACTTCGACTGGCGTCGAGATGTACCATGCGGCTCACGGGCAAATGGAAACCCGGGCCCCAATCCGCGCCATGTCGATCGTCGACCTAAATGGCGTTCCGAGCATCGTTGCCGCTTATACCTGCACGCCCCTGGTTACGGTACCAATCGAAGACCTAGAGGATGGGACAAAGATCACCGGAAGGACGGTCGCAGAACTTGGCTATGGCAATACGCCACTCGAAGTATTGAGTTTCGAAACCGCGAATATGCAGGGCGAAACACAGAGTTTTGTATTGGTCATCAATCGCGAGAAAAACGCCGATCTCATCGCACTGGATCAGTTGGCTGAGGCAGCCAAAGCGCCGGGGCTGAGTGACCCCATTCCTTATCTTGGCGCAACCGCCGGGGTAGCAACTATACCGATCCCTTTGTCGGGCGTTTTCCAAGCGGCGGATC
>JBCBTL010000848.1:0-1540 GCA_039818705.1 Cyanobacteria bacterium J06639_1 | reverse complement strand
CGACCGCTCCAACCGTCGGACACACGCTGTCGAAAGCGCGATCGCCGTTGATCTGCTGCGCGATGGGAGAGGCCGTTAAAAGTGGATTTTCCGAAGGCGTGTGGGACAGTCGATACGGCGACGTGTTGTTCAGTCACGGCGATATCAGTCGCGGTCGCCAGCTCATTTGGGAACTGTTTCCCGGTCGCGGTGAAGACTTGACCATTTATCTATTTCACTATCACGAAATTCACCCCGACAATCCCGGCTCGCTGCTAGAAATGTACGAGGATTTCTTCACCATCCTGCCGGAATATCGCCGCTGCGATATGGACGAACTGGAGTGGGGAAAAGCTACGTTCGGTTACATTCCAGGCCGGTTCGGACGAGCAAGGGATAAGCGACAGGCGGGGTGCGATCGCGTTTTGTCCATTGGCGATGCGGCTTCGATGCAATCTCCACTCGTGTTCACGGGGTTCGGCTCGCTCGTGCGCAATCTGCCTCGGCTCTGTACGATGCTCGATGCCGCTCTGCGCTACGACCTGCTCTCGGGCGACGATCTCAGCCGAGTGAACACGTACCAGAGCAACATTGCGGTGACGTGGCTGTTCTCGCGCGGCATGATGGTGCCCACTGGCGAAACTCTGCCCCCCGAGCGCATCAATTCGACGCTAAACACGTTCTTCGGCGTGCTGACCGACCAGCCGCCCCACATTGCCGATGACTTCATCAAAGATCGGGCAGGGTGGCTGCCGTTCAATCGGATGGCACTCCAGGCGGCTCGGCGCAACCCCGCCATGCTCGCGTGGGTGTGGCAAGTGGTGGGCGCGAAAGGCTTTTTGCAGTGGTTCCCCACCTACCTGGCGTACACCTGGGCAGCGCTGCAAGGCTTCCTGTTCGGCTGGTGGGTGCCCGCTCTCGTTAGTCGCAGCGAAACGGCGATCGCCTCCCGCTGGCCGCGCCTGTGGCACCGCCTCCTCGCCTGGAGCTTCCGCCTCACCTACGGGGTTGGCAAACCGCGATCGCCTCAGCCCATTGCCAAATTAGTCGAACTAGCGATGGCAGAGCGACAGCGCGTGAATCCAGAGCGTCCTGCTGAAACGACTGCGCCCGACCGAGCGCCTGCGGGCGCAGTCGATCGCTAATAAACCTCGCGTAAATTCTCAAATTCATCCTTTGCCCGCAGCCAGCGGCAAACTGAATCGGAACGTGCTGCCTTTCCCCAGCGCACTAGTGACAAAAATCTGCCCTCCCTGAAGTTCGACGAGTCGCTTTACGATCGCCAAACCGATCCCGCTGCCGCCTGAGCCTCGCGATCTCGATCGATCGGCTCGCCAAAACCGCTCGAACACGAAGGGTAAATCCGCTGCCGCGATGCCGCAGCCCGTGTCGGCGATCGCGATCCATACATACTGCTCGTCCACCCCAGCCGAGACGAGAATTTGCCCCGAGGGAGTGTAGCGGATGGCGTTGCCCACCAAGTTCGTCAGAATTTGTTCGAGGCGATCTCGATCGGCGAGCGCCCGAGGTAGCTTTTCCGGTAGCTCTAGCTCCAGGCTCG
>JBCBTL010000847.1:0-1542 GCA_039818705.1 Cyanobacteria bacterium J06639_1 | reverse complement strand
TCAACACTCGCGCTTGCGGTGCGGTGGCGAGGTCGATGACGGTTGGAAGTGCCTCTAGCCAGCGCTGGTAATACGGCAGTACCGTTTTGACCTGGGTTTGTTGCAGCATGATTTCCGACACCCAGATTGCGTAGGGGTCGCGAGTGTCGCGCCAAGGGAGCGATCGCCCGTGCTGCGCGTACCAGTTCAGCAGGCGATCGTGCATTGCGGGATAGGGCAGGTCGGGGACGGGCATGGGTCGCGATACTGGGACAATAGGGCGTGGAACTCCAACACTGGAGCGGGTATGGCGGTAGAAATTCTCGTCGTAGAGGATGACGACGAAATCGCGCAGATGGTGACTCTATTTTTAGAGCGCGATGGGTTTGCCTGCGATCGCGTGGCGAACGGTCTCGATGCCGTCCGAAGGTTTCAGCAACATCCCGTCCCGATTGTCATTTTGGACTTAATGTTGCCGGGATTGGACGGATTGGAGGTATGCGCCCGGATTCGGCAAAGTGAGGGTGGCAAAGAGCCTTATATTTTGATGCTGACTGCGAAGGGAGAAGAACTCGATCGCATCATTGGCTTGTCCACCGGAGCCGACGACTACATCGTGAAACCCTTCAGCCCCCGCGAGCTGGTAGCAAGGGTTCGAGCACTGTTGCGGCGCAGCTTGCGAGGTACGGTTGACGTTGAGAATACCGCAATTTCCACCAAGCATTTTCGAGTGGATCGCGATCGCCGCGTGGCCGAGCGCGATGGCATAGAACTCGATTTAACCAACTTAGAATTTTCGCTGCTGAGCGCGTTCGTGAGTGCGCCGCAGCGGGTGTGGACGCGATCGCAGCTGATCGAAAAGCTCTGGGGCGACGACTTTTTTGGGGACGAGCGCGTTGTGGATACGCATGTCGCTCGGCTGCGCAAAAAGGTCGAACCCGATACGAGTCAACCCCGATTCATCAAGACGGCGATCGGCGTGGGCTACAAGTTCGATGACGATCGTGCGTGAGTTTGTCTGGTGAAACGACCGCGTCTGGGACTGCATTGGCGACTGTTGCTCTCGCACATGGCGGTGACGAGTGTGGGAGTGGGATCGCTATTGCTCATCGGCTGGCTGACTTCACCCGTATTTTTCGTTAGGCATCTCGACCGGATGCGGGTCGGGCGCGCTACGTTGCGGGTCGTGCGGACAGAACTCGTGCAGGGTTTTCAGCTTGCCTGGTCGAAAAGTGCGGGCTGGTCGCTGGTATTCGGGGTCACGATGGCCGGAGGCGTGGGAACGTTGATTTCTCGGCGCATCAGTCGGCAACTCCAGCAGATGGAGGGGGTGGCGAAGCAGTTCGTGGAAGGGGATTTCGAGTCGCGGGTGCCGCCGATGGACATTCCCGAACTCGATCGCCTCGGGCAAACGTTCAACCAAATGGCTGAGGGCTTGCGTGACCGACTTCGTCGCAACGATCTGCTGACGGGTCATGTCGGCGCGCACGAAGAACAGGTCCAGCATCGGTCCGGCGACACCTGCGAGCGTGTTCAGGCCCTGCACGCCAAACCCAGCGGCGA
>JBCBTL010000846.1:0-1545 GCA_039818705.1 Cyanobacteria bacterium J06639_1 | reverse complement strand
ACTAGGAAACGGGTTAGCCGTTCGTCTCCCGCAGTTCGCGAATCTGTTCGACCGATAATCCAGTAGCTTCAGCAATTTGAGCTTCAGATAAATTCGTGTTGAGGAGATTGCGGGCGATCGCGCTTAGGAGAGAAGGCAAGCCCCCAGCGCGGGGCTAGGAGGCTTGCCTTTGAGGGCGCTCAAGCAGTGCTTAGCGACTGTAGGTGGTTTCGCGCACGGCACCGGGGTTGCGGTATTCAACGACGCTCTTTTTCTTGCTGCCAACCAAGCCGACCAGTCCCAGCAGGCCAACCAGACCCAGCCAACCCCAGTTCGCCCGCGCTTCGATCGCGTCGATTTGGCGTTCGAGGGCGGCAGCGGCTTCGAGCGCTTCTTCGCGAGCGGCTTCGGCGGCTTGACGGGCGGCTTCAGCGGCTTCGGCAGCTTCTTCGCGGGCAGCGAGGGCGGCGGCTTCGGCTCCTTCGCGAGCAGCTTCTCCAGTGGCGGCGACGCCGTCGCCAATGTTTTCACCGGCGTTGCGCAAGTTGTCGCCAACGCGATCGAAGTTTTCATCGGCGCGGTCGATCGCTTCGCGGGCTTCTTGGGTTTCGGTTGCCGGGGTTTGCGCGTCCTGGGCGATGACCTGAGGAGAGGCGATCGCGACGGTAACTCCGGCGAGGGCGATGCCGAGACTCGTGCGGCAAGCGAGGGCGAAGCGTTTCATAAAAGACTCCGTTTTTCTGTCGAAATGTTCGTTTTTATGATGCAATTTTTCGTTTAATTGCGAATCTTTCTAGGGCGAGACTTCGGGCGATCGCGATCTTGCTTTCGGTCTATGTCTTTGACGGAATTGGGGTGCTTAAAACGATGGCTTTTGGGGTGGGAAAATCTCTGTCTTTTGGGGCTTGAAGGGAGATGGTTTGGGCTTTTAAATAGAAGTAGAGGAGCTGTTGCTAAGCTTGCCATCTCGGAGGATACGGTTGATTTATATGCTTTCATCACGCACGCGCAGGGTTTTAGGGGTGTTCTCTCTGCTGAGCGCGATCGCCAGCGGCATCATTTTTGGATTCACGGAAGTCAAACATCCAGGCATGTTCGTCATGGTGGTTTTGACGTTGGTGGGGACGGCGATCGCCGGACGGTTGGGGATTGCTTTGTTGTTCGATTTGGTAGGCAAAGCCGACGATTTGGGGGAAGCCTCGGATTTCGTGGCTTCGGATTGAGCCGGGTTGGGTGAATGCAGTTCGGGGGTGGGGGCGATCGCCGACGTGCCGACAACCCACGGGTCTACCGAGCGCGGTTGCCAGCGATGGCGATATTTTTCGATGACGAGCGGGCGGATGACGAACTGAGGGGGCGCGCCCGCTTTCACTTCAATCTCCAGACATGAATAAGGGCGGCGTTTGTGGGAGCCGCGACCGTTGCGACCGAGAAAGTACTGCGATCGCGCGACGAGTTCGTCGGACTCGTGCAGCATATTTCCTTCGGGGCGCTGGCGGCGCAGACTGAAGCCGCTGCCGCCGCAGACGATCCAGGGAATGTTGCTGTCAGCTCGTCCGTTGTTTT
>JBCBTL010000845.1:0-1549 GCA_039818705.1 Cyanobacteria bacterium J06639_1 | reverse complement strand
CGCGTCGTTTTTGCGCGAGATCCTGCTCGGACAACAGGGGTTGCTGACGATGGCGCAGCAGCTTCATTGATGCTGATGAGTCGATGAAGTCGCCGATTCGGGCGATCGCCTCGGTTAGGATGCGATCGCTCTCCATTTCTTTTCTCGCGTGAACTCTCTCTACGCTGATGAGTCACTCCTATTCGAGCCAGCGGTATCCGATGCTGACGCGGTATCGCTGACGTTTGCCTTTCCAAATACTTACTCCATTGGCATTACCAGCCTGGGATTTCAGGTGGTGTGGGCACTGCTGGCAAGTCGCCCCGATTTGGATGTGACGCGAGTCTTTACTGATAGCGAACCGAGGCGACGCGGGCGATCGCGCTTAATGGGCTTCTCGGTGTCGTGGGAGCTGGACTACATCAACATCCTCAACTTGTTGGAGCAGGATGGGATTCCGTTGCGAGCCCCAGAGCGAGGGGACGAGCATCCGCTCGTGTTTGGCGGTGGCCCCGTCTTGACGGCGAATCCCGAGCCGTTTGCCGATTTTTTTGATGTCGTGCTCGTCGGCGATGGTGAGGAACTGCTACACGAATTTATCGACGCTTATCAAGAAGTGAAGGAGAGCGATCGCCTTACCCAACTCAAACATCTCGCTCGCGTCCCGGGCATTTACGTGCCGCAGCTTTACGAACCCGTTTACGAAAGTGCTACGGGAGCCGTGCGGGACTGTCAGCCTAAATATGACGGCGTGCCCGATCGCATTCAGAAACGCACCTATCGCGGCAACACGCTTTCAACGTCCAGCGTCGTCACCCCCCGCGCCGCTTGGGAAAACATCTACATGGTGGAAGTGGTGCGAAGCTGCCCGGAGATGTGTCGGTTTTGTTTGGCGAGCTATCTAACGCTGCCGTTTCGGGTGGCGGATGTAGAGGGGAGCCTAATTCCGGCCATCGATCGCGGTTTAGAAGTCACGAATCGCCTAGGACTTTTGGGGGCTTCGATTACGCAGCATCCTGAATTCGATTCACTGCTGGACTATTTGGATGGCGATCGCTTCGACAATGTGCGTTTGAGCCTCTCCTCTGTCCGCACGGGCACGGTCACCGAGAAACTCACGCGCGTGTTGACCCGACGGGGAAGCAACTCCATCACGGTCGCCGTAGAGAGTGGTTCTGAGAGATTGCGACAGGTCATCAATAAAAAACTGAGCAACGAAGAAATCGAACGGGCAGCGATCGCGGCTCAATCCGGCGGCCTCAAAAGCATGAAACTCTACGGTATGGCCGGATTGCCCACAGAACGCGATGAAGACTTAGACGCAACTGTCGAGATGCTGAAGGGCTTGCGCCGTCAATCTCCCAAATTGCGCTTTTCATTCGGATGCAGCACGTTTGTCCCTAAAGCTCACACCCCTTTTCAATGGCAGGGGGTCGATCGCAAAGCCGAGAAAAAACTCAAGCGCTTGCAAAAACACTTGCGTCCCGTGGGGATTGACTATCGACCGGAAAGTTACAACTGGTCGGTCATTCAATCGTTAATTTCGCGAGGCGATCGCCGCGCGTTAATT
>JBCBTL010000844.1:0-1554 GCA_039818705.1 Cyanobacteria bacterium J06639_1 | reverse complement strand
ATCGATCCTGACCGGCGCGATCGCATTTTTCAACCCTTCGAGCGCGGTCACTCCACCTCCGAATATCCCGGCACGGGCATCGGTCTTGCCACCTGCCAAAAAGTAGTCGAACGACACGGAGGCCGCATTTGGGTGGAGTCAGACTTCGGCGCAGGCACTAGCGTTTTCTTCACGCTGCCCGTCCGAGCGGGTGACTCCGATCCTGAATGATCCCGAACGCAAATGATTCCGAACGCGAAGGCTAGAGAGGCGATCGCCTGCAATGGCATCAGCAACTTTGCAGGCCAGCTCGATTTAGGCCAGCTCGATTTAGGTCAGCTCGATTCAAACTACGGTATAGAGCGCGGGCAGCGTCACCCACTCTCGGGTTTGCAAAGCAGTTCGGGCCGGTGACGAGGCACCCGCCAAATCATCTAGCAAAAGTTGCACTAGCTCCAGCGGGCGCGGCAGCGCGATGAACCCGCGATTGACCCCCATCTTTTGCGCTACTTCCGCAATGCGTTTTTGAGTCGCTTCCAAGGGTTTTAGACTGGCAACCACGATGAACTCTGCCGAGCCAGGCGGCTGGCGCACCACGAACTGCCCCTGCAACCAAGTATCCAAGTCGATCGCGCTGCGTCCTGGAAAACTCGCCAGCGTTGCCACCTGCGGCGGAGTCACCAACGCGCTCATCGTTCCGATGCTGTCCAGCACGAACACGCAGACCGAGAGCGATCGCTCGTCAACATTTTCAATTTCGCAGCGGAGGCGATCGCCCACTTTCACCTGAACGGGCGCGACGGGATGCGATCGCGTTTTGCTATCGAATGTCGAAGCGGGAAATGGAGTCGAACTCGCGGCAGCCGCCAAAGTGGATTGCGTCCAGAGGGTGGCTTCGTTAGCGAGGGTGACGGCGATCGCGAGCTGCGAGGTGGTATCGTTGGCGGTCATCCGCAGTCGCTTGGCGGCTAACAGGTGCCGCAGGCGAGGTGCCAAGCGCTGCACGGCCATCTTCGGAGCTTCATCCGCTACCCCGAAGGTGTCCCACATCGGCGTGCCCCCGGGGGAAAAGAGGCCGTAACTGTCGATCGCGGGCAAAGACGTATCCGTAGGGGCAGAGACCAGATCGGCCTCGACTAACTTACCGAACATGCAGTCTGCCAAGCTTTCGTGGGGATTGTGGGTGTCGATAAAGTCGAACCCATCCGCCAAATTGACACTCGAAAGCGCTCCAAGGGTGTCCACTTTCTCAATGCGCTCCAAATGCTCGCACAGCGCTACGGCCAGCTCGACATTGCCGGACAACACGCGCTCGACCTCAGCGATCGCTTCGCCCACCTGCACCGGGCGAGTGGCATCAACCGCCTCGACTTTGGCCGTCAAGCCCTGGCGAGAGTGCAATTCTAGAGTAGTTTTGCCATCGTTCGTGCTGAAGCGGGTGCCCGCACTCAAGTACGGCAGCACGAGGGGAGAGATACCTGCAAGATTGAGCGTAGCGCGATCTCCATCCACTGACTGTACCCATCCCACAGTCCCCGCCGGGAACTCTGCGTCAGGATTGGCTGAGTTCTCCGA
>JBCBTL010000843.1:0-1557 GCA_039818705.1 Cyanobacteria bacterium J06639_1 | reverse complement strand
TAGAACGCAGCTTTTTGCCCTACGACGACCCGCGCATCACCTGGTTTTCCTCGGTGAGCCTGTTGACCCTCGACCCCGAAACCGGACAGCTCAACCACGTTGCAGATTACCCCTACGACGGCATTCTGCCCGAGGCGGCAACGTTCGATGCGTCCAGTCAATACGTCGCCGTTGCCAACTACGACCATTTCGACGATCGCGTGCGCGGCGGCTCCATCGACTTTTGGCGCGTCGCCACCGATCCCCTCAACCCGCAGCCGATGCTGGTCAAAACCCGCCATTCCGTGCCCGTCACCCGTGGCGTGCATTCGCTGGTGTTGGTTCCATAAAGTCGTTTCGAGCAGTCGAGTCAACCGCTATGACCGTACCGAAGTGGATCTCTCGTTGCGTTTTGCTGCTGGTGGGGTTCGGCGTGGCGATCGCGCTTTCATATCTGGATGGGACGCGATCGCTCCACGGAGCCGAATCAGGATATTCGCTCGACGAGTCTTCTCCAACGGCATCCTCAGTCGCGTTTCCAACAGACTACCAACAGCAGTTCGTCCACTACGCCACGGTGGACTGCCCCAACAGCAGCATCGTCCGGCAAATGTACGTCAACCCAGCCGCTCTGGACGCACTGGAAACCCGCGACGTTCCCCCCAGCGGCACGACGATCGCGATGGAAACCTACTCCGCCACTCGGGGCGAAGGCGATCGCCTCATTCCCACTTCGCTCAACAACGTCTTCGTGCGCGAGAAACGGGAGGGATGGTCAGTCGCTCCCGACAGCGGCGAGTGGCAATCGGCTTGGTACAGCCCCTCCGGGCGACTCGTTTCCAGCAGTCAGCAATCCTGCATTAGCTGTCATACGATGGTGCGCGATCGCGATTACGCCTTCACCTTGCCCGCCCTCCAAGCCGCCGCCCGCACGGGAGAGCTGCAATGTCAGGCGACCGAGTTCGGCACGTCTGTTTGTCGGTAGCCGAGCGGAAATCCGAGAAATTGCCTCTGACTCTCTGGCTTCGGGGGAGAGCGATCGCGCTTGCGGCAGGACGCAGCCAGAATTACGACGAGCGATAGACCGAGTGAGGAACCGATTGTTTACGCTAGAGATAGCTTTGGATACCTCACCATGACTTTGAAGCCCTCTACGATGTCCGCGACTCCGTCGTCCGCTCGTGCGCCCCACAAACCCCAGCGGTGGCGGCGGGCTTTGGCAACCAGCGTGGCGATCGCCGGAATCGTCGTCGGTGGGATGGCTCCGGCGGCTGAGGCAGTCGATCTGGGCAGTTTGATTTTCCAAGGATTGCGCGTTATCCAGCTCTCCAACATCTCGGACAGCCAGGATGTGGAGTTGGGCAAGCAAATTCACGGCCAAATTATCGAAGGTGAGGGAGTCACGCTGTCGCAAGATCGGCAGTTGAATCGCTACATCACCCAAATCGGCCAGCAGCTCGTCAGTCACTCGTCGCGATCGAAACTGCCGTTTCAGTTTTTCGTAGTGGAAGACGACACGCTCAACGCTTTTGCCACCACAGGTGGATTCGTCTACATCAACACGGGCACCATCGAAGC
>JBCBTL010000842.1:0-1570 GCA_039818705.1 Cyanobacteria bacterium J06639_1 | reverse complement strand
CGAGAAAATGCCCACGGGACGCGTGGAAGTGCTCGCGAAAGATCTCGTGGTGCTCAACGCCTCGGAGACGCCGCCGTTTCACCACGACGAGACGGTGAACGAAGAGCTGCGGCTCAAGTATCGCTACCTCGACCTGCGCCGCGACAGCATGCAGGCGAACCTGAAGCTGCGCCACGAAGTCACGCGCGCGATGCGCCGCTTCCTGGACGACAACGGTTTCATGGACATCGAGACCCCGATGCTCACCAAGGCGACGCCGGAAGGGGCGCGGGATTTTATTTTGCCCAGTAGGGTCAATCCCGGAGCCTGGTTTGCGCTGCCCCAATCGCCGCAGCTTTTCAAACAGATCCTGATGGTGTCGGGGGTCGATCGCTACTATCAGATCGCTCGCTGCTTCCGGGATGAAGACTTGCGCGCCGATCGCCAACCAGAATTTACACAGCTCGACATGGAGATGAGCTTCCTGTCGCAGGAAGAGATTCTCGATTTGAACGAGCGCTTGATTTGCCACGTCTACAAAACTGTCAAGGGCGAAGATTTGCCCCGTCCGTTTCCGCGCTTGACCTATGCAGAGTCGATGGATCGGTTTGGGTGCGATCGCCCTGACACTCGTTTCGGCCTGGAACTGGCTGACGTGTCGGCAGCATTCGAGAATACGGGCTTCAAAATTTTCGCTAGCACGCTGAAGAAGGGCGGCATCATCAAAGCTCTGCCAATTCCAAATGGCAACGATGCGATCTCCAATACGCGCATCAAACCCGGTGGAGATCTGTTTACGTTGGTGACGCAGTACGGCGCGGGCGGTCTGGCGTTCGTGCGCGTTCGAGATGGAGGCGAAATCGACACGATTGGGGCGCTGAAAGATAGTCTTACGCCTGAGAACATTCAACTGCTGATGGAGCGGACGGGAGCCGAGCCGGGAACGCTGTTGCTGTTTGGGGCTGGGGAAACGGCGATCGTGAATGAATCGCTCAACCGCTTGCGTCTACACTTGGGCAAAGAGTTGGGACTGATTCCTGAAGGCAAAACCAATTTGCTGTGGGTGACGGATTTCCCGATGTTCGAGTGGAATGCTGACGAGAAGCGCTACGAAGCATTGCACCACCCCTTCACCGCCCCCAACCCAGAAGATATCGATGACCTGACCACCGCGCGGGCACAAGCCTACGACATGGTGTGGAATGGCACGGAAATCGGCGGCGGCAGTCTGCGCATTTATCAGCGGGACGTGCAGGAGAAAGTGTTCGAGTGCATTGGCCTATCGGAGGAAGAAGCCCGCGAGAAATTCGGCTTCTTGCTGGATGCGTTTGAGTTCGGCACGCCACCCCACGGCGGCATTGCCTACGGCTTGGATCGCTTGGTCATGCTGCTCGCTGGCGAAGACTCAATTCGCGACGTAATCGCCTTCCCGAAAACCCAGCAAGCGCGTTGTTTGCTAACCGATGCCCCCTCTGGAGTGAGCGACCAACAGTTGAAGGAACTCTGCGTCGCCTCCACTTACGAACCTGAAGATGTGGAGTAAATGCTGGCATGTACAGATTCTTTGAATGGTTACTCAATCTGTACATGC
>JBCBTL010000841.1:0-1570 GCA_039818705.1 Cyanobacteria bacterium J06639_1 | reverse complement strand
CTCCACCCGTGGTGTAGCGCCTCGTTCAGAAACCGCGGGTATCCTCGCCACAGCCATTCGCACCTGGCAACTCCAGGGCTGTCCGACTCCCCAAGATTGGGAGTTGAACGAAGACGTACCGCTCGCCGAAGACCGCCTGCCTCCAGACGAGCCCTCACCCGGAGAGGAGCCGCCGGATGTCACTCGGTTCTAAAGAAAGCTACACTTCGTAGTCGCGGATGGAAATCCAAAGCTGAATCAGAATCAAAATCATGGGAAAAGTGATGCCCAGAAACCCGAGCACGCTGGTGAACTTGGCGATGCGCCGCCGCCAAATTTGGGGCTGTCGTTCCTGAATCGTGAGTGCGTCTTCGACTGCCCCGGACGAAAAAGACAGGATTAAGATGCCTGCTACACCAATGACAATGCTGGGAAGTAGGTAGGCCTCTATGTTTTCGAGCGGAAACGTTCCTAGCAGCGGCATCAGTCCGAAGCACAACACTTCCAGCACCATCCAGACCGTCAGAGAAATCCGAATATCTCTGAGAATGGCTTGCCGAACTTTCGGTTTGCGCTCGTTCATGCAGGTTCCCTCAACGGACTAGAAAAACCGACTTGGTGGCAATAACTCGATGACGTTAAAACTCGGTGACGTTAAAACTCGGTGACGTTAAAACTCGGTGACGTTAAAAGGCTGGTAAGGTGCTAGGCTTGACGGCTCGCTCTGCAATCGAAAACAGCGAGCGGACGAGCGCAGGCAAAACATGACTCATTCGGCGGGCATGTCAGTGCTTCTGCGATAAGTCTATCGCCAAATTTTGCTGGAGCTGTGCGACGCTCTGCAGAGGGATCGACCGGATTCAACTCGCTATTGTGGAGGAGATCGCGCTTGTGGGAGGCATCCACATGACAAACAAGCGGACGCGCGTCTCTTCTGGAACTGAATGGGAGGCTCGCGTAGGCTACTGTCGGGCGATCGCCGTCGGCTCGCTTGCGTACGTGTCGGGGACGGTGGCGGTAGACGATGAGGGTCGCATTTTCGCCCCCGGCGATGCGTACGCTCAAACGCGCCGCTGTCTTGTCATTATCGAACGCGCCCTGCAAGCACTGGGCGCAGACATGCAGAGCGTCGTTCGCACGCGCATGTACGTCACGGATTTCACCGACTGGGAAGCGATCGCCCGCGCCCATCGCGAAGTTTTTGCCGAGCATCCACCTGCGTCAACGATGGTCGCCGTGGCTGCACTCATCGATCCCGCAACGGTCGTTGAGATTGAGGCCGAGGCCATTTTGCCAGCAGATCTAGAGACCTGAATGCAAACGAATCGCCCTGCTTCCGTCAGTCATCGAGTCGGCCATCTGGCGCAGCTCGAAATTCAGTTATCCGGAATCAATCAGTTATCCAGAATTAATCAGTTATCCAGAATTAAGCCGATCGTGTAGCGACCGCTATCGTAAGCGTTAGCTGTGGTGACGAGAATCTGATAGGTACCCGTAACGGGGAGTTCAGTTTGAATGCGGGCATCGCCGCGATCGCGGTCGCGGCCGCCGTTGTCATCTTCGGCTACGACCTCACCATCGGGGCCGAACA
>JBCBTL010000840.1:0-1518 GCA_039818705.1 Cyanobacteria bacterium J06639_1 | reverse complement strand
TCTTCGATCTAATATCAGTTTTCTGTCGGTGGCAGACGGCCAAACTTTGTCTAGCGACGACATCACCGATTTTTACGCGCAAATTTACGTCGCGTTTCTAGAGCGAGATGCTGACTCCGTATCAACCGAAATTCTGTCCGAAGCAACAACCTACTATCCTCATTTCAGCTTCACGGGGAATTTCACTGACCTCAACCAAGTATTTCGATACTATGGCGGGGCGATCGCTGCCGAGCGAGTCAAACCGTATTTCGGCATGGACTACACGCGCACGACTCCATCCGGCTGGCGGAGCAAGATTGGCGCGATCGGCTATGTCAATCCCGATCGCGACTACTTCAGCAAAGTGGACGGCATCATCTCGAAGCGGTTTTCGCTAGCTGACGCAGGGGCGCTAACGCTTTCG
This sequence comes from Cyanobacteria bacterium J06639_1, assembly GCA_039818705.1. Classification (GTDB taxonomy): domain Bacteria; phylum Cyanobacteriota; class Cyanobacteriia; order Thermostichales; family PCC-7336; genus JBCBTL01. Next base: position 1,112 of record JBCBTL010000840.1, on the reverse strand, counting down.
GGCAGCTTCCGTTACGCCCTCAATCGCTCAACTGGAGCAGATGCAGCTTTATCTGACCCTGCCGATAACTTCATCTCGGTCGGAGCATCCTATCGGTTTCGACGGCTGTCTTTGGGGCTAACTCAGTTCTTCGGGGATTTCCTCGAAGAGTCTACGCCGACATCGCTGGGAGGCAATATCAGTTGGACTATTTCAAGACAATTCACGCTGTCGGGATACTTGCTGCCGCAGGACAACCTAACTAGTTACGGCGCGATCGCCAGTTTTCGCCTCTCGCCCCAACCCAACAGCTTGGCTCTCAGTTTTCAATGGAATCGCGACGATTACAGATTCGGTTCTCTGGGTACGCAGGACGATCGCTTTACCGTTCAGCTCCGAGCGGGAGCGCCCCCCAATCCCTTTGATACCGTGGTGGCTCCAGAACTGCCGCAGGCGCTCGAAGACGAAGCCGAACTCACCGTGCCCCGCCCCGGAGACCCAGACTACGATGAGTCGCAACTGCGCCCGTAACGATGCATCTGAGCGCCACGAACAGCTCTCTATGTAAGGAGCGTACGGAGAATTCACGCAAGCGTAACGGAATGCAAAGCACCTCAAAGCGGCGAGCAATTTATACATAAATTCTGGGTAAAGTAATTTTGAGGCAGGACAAGGGCGATTGCGAAGGTGTAAGATTACATCGTCAGTTGATCGCAAAGCGTAGTATTTTTACTTAGGTTCCAGGATTCGCGTTCAATATCCTGCGCGCGCGAGTAAGCGGAAAGCCACGAATTAATCCTTATGTCCGTCTTTGGTCGGGTCTCCACGTTGTCGGAGGCCACGGTTTTTTGCAACCGCTTTCAGGTTGCTTCGCTTTGTTCATGCGCTCGTACGGGTAGGTTTTGCGCTTCATGGATGCCAATCAATTCAGCACTGAGTTCGCTTCGTTCCCTCGCCTGTTCGAGGGTGGCGGCGATCTTATCCAATCCTCCCCCTGGATGGACGGTGCTTTCTCTACGGAGGGCTCGGGAACGGCTCTCAACGACCCACTGAGCCAACTCGAAGGCATCCAAGTTGAGGTAACGGCTCTCTCCGGTGAGATGCTCTGGGGCGATCGCGCGATCGCCGCTGCT
>JBCBTL010000839.1:0-1574 GCA_039818705.1 Cyanobacteria bacterium J06639_1 | reverse complement strand
GTGCTGTATCCCCAATAATTTGTTAGGGGATTGCCATCAACAGTGCGCAAGACTTCCGTATCGTCAAACTCGAACACTGGCAGAAGTTCTACAGCCGTGATTCCTAATGATTTGAGATAGGGAATTTTGTCGATGATTCCGGAGAATGTACCGGGATGCTTTACGCCGGACGTGGGAGATTTGGTAAATCCGCCGACGTGCATTTCGTAGACGATAGTTTCGTTCATCGCCCGATTGAGGGGGCGATCGCCTTCCCAATCGTAATCTTCGGTGTCGATTACAACGCAGCGCATCGAGCTGGCAATATTATCATCGCCAGGAACGCAAGCATCCCCGCGTTTCCAAAGCGTTTTGGTATTGCCTTTGGAGTAAGGATCGATGAGAACTTTACTGCGATCGAAGCGATATCCTTCCGCGGGATTATCCGGGCCGTCTACCCGATATGCGTAGTGCGTGCCAGCGGGTAATCCTTCTACCAATACATGCCAGAAGTGAAAGCTTTTATGTTGGGTTGGGTCGAGCTGAATGACCTGAAAAGGCTCGGCATCGTCGTGAGCGTCGAAGAGCAACAGTTCGACTCCGGTTGCGCCCTCGGAGAAGAGCGAAAAGTTCACCCCGCCCGGCATGACGGTGGCTCCCAACGGTTGAGATGCGCCAGCCGTCAGGGTGTAAGTTTTGGGAGATGCATCAACAGCCAAAGTCATCGAGCTATCCTCAGTCGAATTCACTTCATCACAACGAAAGATTAGGCTTTATTGCGTCGAGAGCATCTCGATAATTTTGCTGGCGAATAGGTGAGCTTGCGCCCCACTTCTCCCCGTCACTAAGTCGCCATCAACGACGACATCTTCATCTCGATAGTCCGCGCCGTAAGCGATCGCATCTCCATGGAGGTTGTTATGACAGGTGAGGGGACGACCTTTTACGAGTTCTGGAGCGGGAGCGACGAGCCACAAGCCGTGACAGATGATGCCTTTGAGAATGCTTTTTTCGGCAAACGCGCGCTTTAGAAATGCCGTTGCAGGTGGCAACTTCGTTACGTCGTCAGTGTAGCGGAGGCGATCGGAGACCATAGCTGAGGGCACGATGATGGCGGCAAAACTTTTGAGTGTTTCATCGTCCATATCTTCAAACGACTCGTTGCACTCGAATGGTGCGTGATATTCGTGGCCTTTGAAGGTAATTGAGGGCTGCCCCCACAGACGTGTCATGAAATGGAGTTCGGCTCCTTCTTCGGGAAATCGGTAGTGGTAGTACCAGATTTCGTGTTCGTAAAAGTCACTCTCAATGAAGATACCGATCTTTTTACCCTTGAGTTTCATTGCGCGATCGCCCTCTCGTGCCAGTTCGTGTCTTACTTGGTCGGCTCAAACTTTTCGGCAAACTGAAGGATATTTCCTTCATTGTCGCGAATAAAAAACTCTTTGAAACCGATATCTTCCACTACGATTAAATCCCATGCGATTTGAATTCCTGGGTGGCTTTTCACTCGCTCGACCACTTCTTCAATATTGTGGACGTTGAATCGAACTTGGCTAACGCCTTGAATGGTGGTGTGCTGAGGAGGATTAGGA
>JBCBTL010000838.1:0-1575 GCA_039818705.1 Cyanobacteria bacterium J06639_1 | reverse complement strand
TACCCCACCACTGCCGTGGCTCAAGCCAATTCCACGGGCGGTTGGCGACAGGTTAATCCCCAGCCCATTCCTCGCAATCCCCAGCAGTTTCAGCTCGAAACCAGCATGTCCGTACGGGAAGGCGATGCCATCCCGGTGACGTTCCGCTCGGACGACACGCTGTATCTCGCCCCTAATGAAACGCGCTCGTTCGCGTTCCGACTCGAATCTGACATCACGGATGATTTCGGAAACGTCGTGATCCCGAATGGCGCGATCGTGAACGGTCAGTTCCAGCCTGCCGGAGGCGGTTCTCGCTTCGTGGCCGATTCCGTAGACTTTAACGGTCGCAGCTTCCCCCTCAGCGCCCAAAGTCAGGTGATTAACGCGCGCAAAGATCCCCGGCAGGTATCGGGTGGGGCGATCGCTCAAGACGCTGCCATCGGTGCGGGCATTGGCATTCTGCTCGGCGGCATTACGGGTGACAAGGCGATCGCCACCGAAGAAGTGCTCGGCGCAGCCGCCATCAGCGCGGTCGTCGGCAACGTGACGGCTCCTTCCAAAGTCGTCGTTCGTCCTAACGCAGAGCTTTCGCTGGAAGTGACTCAAGATTTCCGCCCGATTTTCTAGGCGCGGGGAGCGCGCTTACGCTTCGAGGCGGGCATCTGTAGCGCTCAACCAATCCAACACGGCATCATTCCATCCGGCTGGGCCGGGGAGTGGTGCCTGCGTCCAAGTGGGTTGGCGCTGCTCCCACAGGCGATCGGCCTCTGCCCCGGGCAACACAACGCTCGAATCCGTTAGGCGCATGAAAGAGGCATCGGTGAGTGCGTCTCCTAGTCCGAGCGATCGCACCAGCCCGGCATGGGCGCGATAGCAATCGAGCAGCACCCGCACGCCAGACCCGCGATCGACATCCCCTGATAAATACCAGTTGCCTTCGAGGTGAGCTGTTCGCAGGGGTTTGAGTTGGAGGTGGTGGCGACGCACGGCATCTTCGAGACGGTGGCGATCGCCCGCATAGGCAAAAATTTCGCTGTACTCGCGCTGGCGAGCCAGGTGAGCGACTTCTAGCGAGACCCCTAGTGTGGAAGCTAACTCGCCCTCCGTCCAATCTCCGAACCCGACGATATCGGCTTGCAGTTCGGCGCGCACGTCTTTGAGCACTTGGCGCAAGTGGGCGTAGGGAAACCCCATTTCTCGATAGGCATAGCCTTCTCGCCGCGACCAGCTTTCATCCAGAATTGAGTCGGGAAAGTAATCGGCTGGTACGAACACCCCAGCGCCATCTTCGCAGACAAACGGATGATCGAGTTCGAGCACCTGACGCAACTCTTCAAGTTCGGCACGGGTGCGACTGCTGACCAAGATGACGGGAATGTTGCGCCGTTCCAACGCCGCGAGCGCTGGACGGGCGGCTCCGTAGCTGCTGCTGTCGGCATCGAGCAAACTGCCGTCTAAGTCGGTGAATACAACTCTCATCGGCCCTCGGGCTTGGCATCTGCGGCGATCGCGCAGTGGCAACAGATAGAACTCTTGACGCTTTAGCGAGGGGATTGAGGCGCTGACTGCACCTTGAACCCAAACATCCAAAAC
>JBCBTL010000837.1:0-1576 GCA_039818705.1 Cyanobacteria bacterium J06639_1 | reverse complement strand
GCATCCCCAACGTGGCGGCGGCTTGGTGGGCGGCATGGGCGATCGCCAGCGCTTGCGGGTCAGCTAGCCCAATATCTTCGCTGGCTGTCACCCACACCCGCCGAGCTACTCGTACCGGGTCGGCTCCCGCCACCAGCAGTCTGCCCAGATAAAACACGGCGGCTTGCGGACTGCTGCCGCGAATGCTTTTTTGCAGGGCTGACACTAACTGGAAATAAACGGTTTCGTCGCAGCCCACGTAAAGCGTGGAACACGTCTGCTCGACGATATCGATCGTAATGCGATCGCCTAGTTCGCTACAGGCTTCCAGCAGCGTATAAAGCTTGCGAATATCACCGCCGCAACTGCCCAGCAGTGTCTCGCGGGCATCGGGGTCGAGCTGAGCGGATATGCCTTCGGGGTGGGATAGGGCGCGATCGAGAGCGCGGGATAAACCTTTCGGCCCCAATCCGCGCAGCTCGAAAATTTGCAGCCGGGAGAGCAGAGCGCGCTGAACCGACACGAACGGGTTTTCAGTCGTCGCGCCCACCAACGTAATCCAGCCCCGTTCTACCGCTTCGAGCAAACTTTCTGCCTGAGACTTGCTCCAGCGATGCAGCTCGTCGGCCAGCAGCAACACCCCCATCTCTTTGCCCTGGCGAATGCACTCGCGAATTTCTGCTACGCCGCTAGAGACGGCATTCAGTTCGCGATAGGGCTTGCGGCTGTAGGACGCGGCTAATCGTGCCAGCGTTGTTTTGCCCGTTCCTGGCGGCCCCCACAGCAAAATCGATCGCGTTGCCCCTCGCTCTAGCCAAGCCCGCAGCGGTCGTCCGGGGGCAATTAAGTGGAGTTGACCGACCATCTCGTCCAGCGTTTGGGGGCGTAGGCGATCGGCCAGAGGCGATCGCGGGGCAAACAGGCTGGGTTGGTCGCTTGCAGACGTCATGCAGGGTTTCCGTCACAGAATAAACACGCAACACTTGAATACGTTCGAAGTCGAAGGATGGCATGAAAATGAACGAATGGCGATCGCTTACAGTATTCGGATGCGATCGTTGCGTCACTCGCATCCATAACTTGAATCTTATGCAAGGCTTGCCGTATCGTTTTTATCTTTCGTAATGGAGATGCTACAGTGAGCCCGCAATAAATGGATGAGCCCTTGATGGCGGTTGAAGACTCACCGAAGGCAGAAGGAAGCGAGTCGGCCTCTCCTACCTCCCAACACGCGTCATCACGGCAGCGGCAGCGCTGGGCAGGACGGTTATCGTTGCGAGCTGTTCTGACGGTTCCTTTCCTGATTCAGATTGGGTTTGCCGTGGGGTTGACGGGAGTGCTGTCTTGGTACAACGGCCAACGGACGGTCGCAGATCTTGTCGCGCAATTGCAAGACGAACTGAGCAACCGGATCGAGTCTAAGCTAGCTGCTTATTTGGACGAACCGCACCGCATCAACCAGCTCAATCGCAACGCGATCGCTCAGGACTTGCTGGCCGCTCGCGATCTAGATGCTTGGGAGCAGCACGTCAGCAGTCAGCTCGAAGCCTTCCCATCCGTGAACTACGTGCAGTGGGGCAATCGCTTTGGCGAATTC
>JBCBTL010000836.1:0-1577 GCA_039818705.1 Cyanobacteria bacterium J06639_1 | reverse complement strand
AATGCGATCGCGACGAGGGTCAGCAGTTCGATCTTGCCCGTCCCAAGATGCCACTGCGACTGTACGGTTAGCTCTCAGAGTCGGGAGGCTCGCCCCTCAAGCCTCTACCTCAGCCCCGGAGTAATACCCCGCCGCTTTTTTCGCATCGATTTCCACGCGGGCGTCCGCTGGAATCAAGTCTTCTGGCAGGGGAATACGCTCGACCACCTCGATTCCCGACTGCACGATCGCGTCGTACTTGTGGTGACTCATCGACACGAGGCGATCGATTCGGGTCATGCCCAGCCAGTGCAACACGTCGGGCATGAGTTCTTGAAACCGCATGTCTTGCACGCCCGCCACGCATTCCGTGCGCTCGAAGTAAGCGTCCGCGCGATCGCCTCCCTCCTGCCGTTTGCGAGCGTTGTACACCAGAAACTTCGTCACTTCCCCCAGCGCCCTGCCTTCTTTGCGGGTGTAGATGACGGCTCCGACCCCGCCCGCCTGAGCTGTTTCGACCGCAATTTCTAGACCGTGAATTAGATAGGGGCGACACGTGCAGATATCAGAGCCGAAGACATCCGAGCCATTGCATTCGTCGTGAATGCGCACGGCGAGTTCGCGCTCGGGGTCGGCGATCGCTTCTAGGTCGCCGATAACGTAAACCGTCACGCCCCCGATTGGCGGCAAAAATACGTCCAAATCCGAGCGAGTCACGAGTTCGGTGAACATTCCGCCGGTTTGCTCGAACAGGGTGCGCCGCAGGTTACCCTCGTCCACTCCGAACCGTCGCGCGATTCCTGGCAAATACCAAACGGGTTCGATCGCGATCTTCGTCACGGCTAGCATGCCCCCCGGCAGCACGTACCGACCGTCTACGAACAACCGACGACAGGCGATCGCCCCTTGCACTTCTGGAATGGTCAGTTTGGCCTTCGTGATCGCAATGGTGGGACGGATGTCGTAGCCGCGATCGTAATAACTGGCATAGGCATCCCGGACGATTGCGCCGAAGGGGTCGAGCGAGACGATTTTGTCGGGGTCGCTCCAACTGGGGTAGGGGCCGATTGCGATCGCGGGAGTTGTATCGGTGAGGTCGGCGCGGTGGGTGGGTTCGAGCGCGCCATTGGCGACGGACAGGGCTCGGTAGATGGCATAGCTGCCGGAGTGGGTGCCGATCGCGTTGCGGTGTGCGGCATTGGTGAGCGTCGCCACGATCGGGCCGCGCTGGAGGGGGTCGGCGTGCCCCCACGAGATCGGCATCTTTTCGCCCCCCGCCGTGCCGGGATGGGAGTTGAGAATGATGTGTTTGCGACCGGGAACGAAGTTCGTCATGGCAATTCGAGGGCGAGACCCAATTGGGGTTTACAAAGTGTAGCGAACTCGTCTGCCAGAAAGAGTGGTGGAGATCGCGATCGCGTGCCGACACATTTGTTTATGGTAGGAATGCTGGCTGCTCGCGTGAATTGGGACTCAGTTCGAGTTGAGTTTCGAGCGGTTTTCAGCTTGTTTGCCGCGCCATTGTCAGCATGAATCGCACGCTCGTCTGGTTTCGGCGCGACCTGCGCGTTATCGATCACTCCCCCCTGCTGCGCGCC
>JBCBTL010000835.1:0-1578 GCA_039818705.1 Cyanobacteria bacterium J06639_1 | reverse complement strand
ATCGGGATTCAAGTTGGGGGGCAGCGTGACTTCTAGGAACAGAAGGTACACCGCGCGATCGCTCCCCTTCAGGCGTTTCGAAGATACGTCGGTGATGTTGACTTCACGTTCAGCCAAATACTGCGCGACGTGATGGACGATGCCGGGACGATCGGCTCCCGACACGCGGACGATGTGGCGCGTTTTTTCGTCATCATCGGCCTGGGTCGCGATCGCCTGCGTTTCCGATACGAATAAATGCAGGTCGGCGGTCGGGCTGTTGGATTGCTGGGCTGCGATCGCCTGTTCGATGTCGTTCAGGCTCAGAGCGCGATCGCCATTGCTAAACGACACCAGCATGGCGAACTGACCGCCTAAGCGGGTCATGCTGGTGTCTTCTAAATTGGCTCCCAAATCGAGCAGCAGCTTCGTGACTTGCGCCACCATGCCGGGGCGATCGCGTCCGAACCCGCTGAGCATGAATGTCGTCATGGCTAGCCTCGACTGCTAAGTCTCGGAGGAAGAACTATTCGCCGATGATTTCGGGTTCGGTGAGTTCGTCTGACATCTCGACGATCGCCCGCATGATGGGCTTGATCCGACCTTCGTCAATGTCGTCTTGCTGGTCTTCGTAGCGGCGGCGCTTGGCTCGAACGGCAACTTGAACGGTGATGCGATAGCGGTTGGGGGAGGCCGTCATCAAATTTTCAACGCGCCGCATCAAATCGGCAGTTTCGATAGAAAGGTTAGCCATGGGCGAAAACGCTTGTCCTGCACGAGCCAGCTTGAGTCCACCAGTCTACCTCACCTCAGCCGCCCCCCACCATCGTCACGATTTCAATGCGATCGCCTTCATCGACCACGGTGGTTTCCCAATGCTGGCGGTGCAAAATTTCGCCGTTGTATTCCAAGGCCACCAAGCGCGGCTCTAAATTGAGATGCGATAGCAAAGATGTCACCGTCAGGTCAGACGGGATGGTGTGGCGATCGCCGTTGAGAAAGATTGCAGTCATTACGTATCAGTCGCAGCGTCCAAAGCTTGCAGCATTCGGGCAGCAACAGCACTCGGTTCGGGGGCGGACATGAGCGATCGCACCACCGCCACGCGCGTGGCTCCGGCTGCAAGCGTTGGGGCTAGCGTGTCTGGGTCGATACCGCCGATGGCAAACCAAGGAATGGTGGCATGGTTGGCAGCTAAACGAACGTACTCGAATCCTGCCGCCGCTTTTCCCGCTTTGGTCGGCGTTGCGTACACTGGCCCTACTCCAATGTAATTGGCGGAGGTGGCGAGAGCGGCAGTCAATTCCGGCTCGCAGGTGGTGGATTGACCGATTAATTTGTGCGGCCCCAACAGCCGCCGCGCTTGAGACACTGCCATGTCTGTTTGCCCCAGATGCACGCCGTCTGCATTTATCTCTAAGGCAACATCGACGCGATCGTTCACGATCGCCAACGCCCCGTAGCGATCGCACAGCGCTTTCACCTGCTTTGCTTCTGCGACAAGCTGCCGATAGTCCTTCTCTTTTTGGCGGTACTGCACGATACGTACGCCCCCTTGCAGCGGTGGAGTCTGCGCTGCAAGGGGGCGTACGTATCGTG
>JBCBTL010000834.1:0-1581 GCA_039818705.1 Cyanobacteria bacterium J06639_1 | reverse complement strand
CAAGAAACGCTTTATCTCAAATCGATTCCTGGAGTTTGGGAATCGATTGAAGCTGGGATAGAGGAGCCGCTTGAAGAGTGTTCGGACACTCTACCCTGGTAGGGTAGCGATGACTTGGACGCTGAAATTTACCAAACAGGCTCGAAAAGATTCGCTCAAGTTGGCTTCAGCAGGATTGAAAGGAAAGGCGGAATCTCTACTAGCGGTTCTGGCTGAAAACCCCTTTCAGATTCCTCCTAACTTTGAGAAATTGAAAGGAACTTCCAGCCCGGTTTATTCGAGACGAATTAACATTCAGCATCGCCTCGTTTATCAAGTGTTGGAAGGCGATCGCGTCGTGAAAATCCTACGCATGTGGACTCACTATGGCGAGTAGCGATCGCTGGCTTTGACTTCACGCGAGACATTGACAGCAGGCAGCATGGGACGCTCGATGCGATCGCAGACGGTCACCCCGAGTGCGAAGCCGCTAGCAACCAACGCGGACACTCCAGTCGATCTCGCCTGTCGAGCATCCTAGAGAAAGAAGTAAACTCTGAGTACGGTATCTCGAATTGCTCTCGGGAAAGGACGTTATGAAGAAACGGCTGAGTTTGCCCGAACACGCGGGTACGAAGGCTCATCAACGACTGATGAAGAAGTGGGCAGAGAACCCAGATGTAGTCGTTCGTGCGTCCTTACAGGCTGGCGTTCACAAGCAGGATGGCACGCTGGAATCGGCTTACCAAGATTGAGCTAACGGGTGGGGTCGGCGAGTCGAGGTCGAAACGTGCCGATGATGCACTGGGGGTTTCTGACTGCAAGTTGGATGTGACTTTGTTGGTAAATCCCCATTCGGATGCCTAAGGCTTGGTTGACGTATGTAGGGTCGCCTTCGGTAAAACCGCATCGGACAGTGTCGTAAGTGATGCCTTCATCCGCTAAGTCTTGAAGGTAGACATTGATGACGGCACAATCAAATCGTCTGGCACCGAGTCCTGAACCAACGTTTTTTGGGATGGTTTGTCCTCGGGCGAGTAATGCATTGACGTAGCTGGTGGCGGCTTGACCGAGTTCGGTCGTGAATCGGGTATCCATGAGGTCGAAACAGTTGCCCAGTTGAATAAGAGCGCCGACAACGCCTGGATTGTTGGGATATTGCTGTTGCGCCCACTGGAGGGCGCGGTCGAGGCCGTATTCCCAGAAATAAATACCTTTGCCGAGCCAGTCGTAGTCGTTGGTGCTTTCTCGAAAGGCATTACCTGTGGGATCGAGCAAAATGCGTTCGGCCACGTCGCGATCGCATCCGTGGTAGCCGATGACCGTGCGATCGTATTGCAAGTGGGTGCTCCAAAGGTAATGTTGCCATCAATGCTACTGGACTGACATGCAGGTGTGGGCAACCCCAAAACGGGTCGAATGGACTGCTCGGTGCGATCGCAGACGGTCACCCCGAGTGCGAAACCACTGACAACTGAGAATCCAACAACCAACAGACCATACCAACTTCCGAACGGGGACGAAGACCGCCCAGAAGTGGAAGGTGCTGGCGACCGCGAGCTAGGTGCGATCGAGGGGCGGGAGTCGGTGCTGCCCCTCGCC
>JBCBTL010000833.1:0-1586 GCA_039818705.1 Cyanobacteria bacterium J06639_1 | reverse complement strand
GAAATGTCGTTGCCCCTGCAAAGCGCTGTCCGACTCCTGCTTCAATGTCTGCGCAGACTAAAAGAGGAACCTGCGCCCACGACTGCATCTGGCGCACTCGTAAGAGCACGTCTCCAACGCTGCCGCCGAAGAGCAACACGCCCCCAACCCCCATCTCGCGAATCATCGGTTCTAAGCGATCGCGCGACCATTCCCACTGCGGGTACTGCGCCTGGCGATCGAGCAGGTGTCCCGACACGCGCACGGTAATGAGTTGAGCGATTTGGCGTTGCAGCGTTAGTTTCATGAAGCGATCGCGGGGTTAGCCCAAAGTGCCTATCTCCCGATCACTCTATCTGCCCTCTTGAGTTCTGGCGCTTTCTCTTGTCAAACTGATGTTGAATACTGAGATGCTTCATGAAAAGCCACGCCGAAATTCTGGCTCAACTTTCCGAAGTCGAGCGTTGTGCCGTGGCTGATCGTGCTCGCGAGCTACTCGTGAAGGAAATGAGCCGGAGAGATTTTGTCCAAACGAGCGGTTCCGCGCGCGCTCGGCTCTCGCGGGCTGCAACCAGACAATCTGAAACTTTTCGTCACGAGAGACATGATGAGAAGTTTGAGGATTGAATAGTAACAGCCATCACTTCGAGCGAGCTGTGAAAGAATCGTCTTCCCACCAACCAGCCCCTTTCGATCGCTGTCACCCCATGCGGGCGATTGGGTTGATGAGCGGGACGTCTATGGACGGGATTGACGCGGCACTGGTGGAAATTCAGCCCACGGGCGATTGCTTTCCCCCTCTCTCAGTAACTTTGATGGCCTCAGAGACATTCGAGTATCCGGGGGAGTTACGCGATCGCATCATCGCCGTGGCCGAAGGTCACCCCCTTTCACTTGCCGAACTGTGCGAGTTGGACGATGCCGTTGCGGAAGAGTTCGCTCGCGCTGCACTTGAAATCTGCTCGGATAAGTCGGCGGACTGTATTGGGTCGCACGGGCAGACGGTGTTTCATTTGCCACCCCAAAGCGATCGCCCCGGTCGCAGCATTCAGCTCGGGCGGGGTGGAGTCATTGCCAGACGGACTGGAATTCGCACGGTGAGCGATTTGCGCTCTGCCGATATGGTGCTGGGGGGGCACGGCGCGCCGCTAGTGCCTCGGATTGACGAACTGCTGCTCCGCCACGAGGAGCTGAGCTACTGCGTGCAGAATATCGGCGGCATTGGGAATGTGACGTATTTGCCGCCCGCGACAAGCGATCGCGTTCCCATCGGTTGGGACACCGGCCCCGGCAACGTACTGATGGATGGAGCCGTGCGCCACTGGACGCAAGGGGAAATGCACTGCGATGTGGACGGTCGCTGGGCAGCATCCGGGACGCCCCATCGCGATTTAGTAGAGCGTTGGTTGCAAGAGGCATTCTTCGTGCAGCCGCCGCCTAAGTCCACCGGACGGGAACTGTTTTCGTTTGACGACCTGCACCGGCGCTTGCAGGAGTGTGAAGCCTCGGATCTCAGTCCGGCAGATGGACTCGCCACCCTGACAGAATTTACTGCGGCCACGATCGCCGATAGCTACCGCCGTCACCTGCCCGATTTGCCCGATCGC
>JBCBTL010000832.1:0-1590 GCA_039818705.1 Cyanobacteria bacterium J06639_1 | reverse complement strand
GGCAGCTTCTTCGCGATCGCTGCGAGATTCGCTGACGTAGGTTTTGGGTTCGACTTCAAGATCTTGCAAGTCAGCTTCGATCGCATCGGCAATGGCGCGATCGCCAGCCGCACTGGGAAGCTTATTTTTGACCGTCTCGAACGCAGCCGTCAGTTTGGTACCGATCTCGCGCTCCTGATAAAGCTGTTTAACCTCGAAGCTAGCCTGGAGCGTCTTTTTCGCCATCTTGCGAACGCCTCGGGCGGCGCGGATAGAAAGCTGGGCAGTGATGTAGATGGGATGAGCGAAAAGAGCAATCGTCCCGGCAACGTACTTAGTTGTGATGTCTACGCGCTGACTGAATTTAGGATTCGTGCGGTAGTCGAGTACCTCACGATGATTGCTGAGGATAATGTTGTCCTTCATCACGTCCTGCCTTGCCAGTTCACTTCCAGCCACCATAACCCAGTTATACTCCAGCGATTCGTTTCACAGAGCCGATCTTGACCGCAATTTCAACAATCGGCAAGCGCGGACAGCAGCCGATCTCGATTTCTCGGGTCACGAGACATCAAGTCGCATAAAAAGTGAGCAAACCAGATATCGCCCGATCGCGATCGCTTTCGGGGAACATTACGGGTAAATCCCGTTAACAGTTGAACTGGGAACGCCTGTGAATATTCTCAAGCAAACTTCTTCAGAACTGGTACTGAATCATCGTCCTTCGGTGGGAACTCGACTTTTTATGGTTGTCTGGTCGCTGGGCTTCGTGGGGATACCGCTGCTCATGCTGGGGGGATTAGCGTATGGATTGGGGATAACTCGATTGAGCTGTCGCCGACTGGAGGTGCAGCAAGTACGCTGCGATCGCCAAACGTCAAACCTGATGGGGCTCGTCAAGCAGCCGCCAGAGACGTTTTTGCAGGTAACGGCAGCCCGCACAAAATCCAAACGCGAGTGGGTTGACGATAGCGAAAATGGCCGTCAGCTTCACGTCGATAACTGGGTTGTACTCGACACCGAACGGGGCGAAGTGACGATTCTAGAAGATGCCGTTCGGGTTAACGGCACGCGCGGTTCGGAGAGTGACATGCAGCAGATTGCCAACGAGATCGATTCATTTCTGCGCTCCGATCGCCAGTCTCTCGACATCGTTCGAGACCTACGATTTCGGCTAGGACAAAGCCTTTTACCCATTGCGTTCATCAGTATTTTTCCAATTGTTGGCGGAGCCGTGATTTTCTCCGTCTTCGCGTCCGAAACGTGGCAATTCGACGGAATTAAACGGCAACTCGTCCGCGATCGCCAAACGCTTTTGGGCACGAGAACCTGGAAACTCCCGTTTCACCGCATTCGAGATGTCACCCTCAACACCAATACGGGCAGCGATGGCGATACAACCTATCAAGTCGAACTCGTGCTCGATCGCGACGGCAACAAGACAACACCGTCAACCTCTAACCGACATGCTGCCGAAGTCGCACGGGATGCCATCCGCACCTTTCTGCGCCTGCGCTAAACTTCCAAGCTTCTGCCTGGCATAGAGCACAGCGACTGAATCCATCGCGCCAGTAAGCCCGTGACGATCAGATCGGGAGGGCGTCGGGGAGG
>JBCBTL010000831.1:0-1594 GCA_039818705.1 Cyanobacteria bacterium J06639_1 | reverse complement strand
TAACGCCCGTCGTTTTGCCGCTGCTCAAACCCGCGCTCAAGACGACGCTCAAAACGGGAGTGACGCTGTACGAAAAAGCCAGAATCGCGATCGCCGAAACGGGGGAATACCTCGCTGACGTCGCCGCAGAAGCTAGAGCCGAAGTGCAAGCAAACTCTCAGCAGCCCATCTTGCCTCAGGTAGCCGTACCAGCTCCAGAGGCTTCAGCCGCAGAATAGCCGCCGTTATTCCGGCAGTGTTTCCCATGGCGTAGGATTGACCGAGCTTCGGGCACCAGCGGCAGGTAGCACCGACTTCGGCGATCTAAACCTCTTCTTGTTGGGCGCGATCGCATGAACGCCACACCCCGCTTCGCCAAACCTCGGAATATGGCCTCCAATCCGCTCGTGCTGGCGATCCACACGTCGGTGCAAGGGCGAGTTCGCCTCAAAATCCGAGGACTGCAGCGATCGCCTCGACTTCAACACGCAATCGAGTGGGAGCTACAGCGAGAAAACGGCATCGTCCGCACTCGCGCCAGTCTGCTGACGGGAAACGTATTAGTTACATTCAACCCCAAGCGCCTCGATATCCATACGATTACTCGTCGGCTTGAGGAGATCGCGCTGGCTCACAGCGCCCCACACCCGCATCGAGTCATTCATCATTCTCAGCGAGTCTCGCGACAACCGAGATGGGAATGGGGAACGATGGATGTCTCGCGCGATCGCTTCTGCAACGCGCCGCCGCTTGCGGGAGAAGCCAGCTCTCGTCACTGGCACGCGAGCGATGCCGCCGATATTTTGAAAACCTTCGACACCTCTGCTTCGGAGGGGCTGTCTAGCGTTGCGGCCAGTGACGCACTACAGCGCTACGGGCCGAATCGACTGGCGATCGCTCCGCCCCGCTCCAGACTCAGCATTTTTATCGACTACTTCAAATCCATTCCCGTCGCGGTGCTCGCTGGAGCTGCAATGCTGTCGGCAGCCACCGGAGGAGTCGCGGATGCTGTTGTCATCATGGGTGTCGTTGTCATCAACGCGATGTTGGGATACGCCACTGAAAGCCATAGCGATCGCGTCATTCGCTCTCTGCAAAGCTTCGTGCAACCCTCTGCCCTAGTCGTGCGGGACGGCATTTTGCAGGACGTGCCTGCGGCTGAAGTGACCGTCGGGGACGTGTTGGTGTTGCGGCCTGGATGTTACGTAGCCGCTGATGCTCGGTTGATCGAAACCCACCGTCTCACCATCGACGAGTCGGCCTTGACGGGGGAAAGTGTGGTCGCGCGCAAGACAGATGGCTCTCTCTCGGAATGGAACGTTTCGCTGGCCGATCGCCACAACATGGCCTATGTGGGAACGTTAGTGACCAGCGGAGAAGGGCGCGGGGTGGTTGTAGCCATCGGAGCGGCAACCGAGATAGGGCGCATTCAAGCGTTGGTGGGAGAGGCGAGCGTGCCAGAAACTCCCATGGAGCGGCAATTGGAGCGGGCAGGCAGCCAATGGGTGGGGATCTTAAGCGTCGTTTGCAGTGGGATTTTCGGCCTCGGTTTACTGCGGGGCTACAGCTGGCTGCAAATGCTCAAAACCTCGATCTCGCTGGCCGTTGCCGCCGT
>JBCBTL010000830.1:0-1597 GCA_039818705.1 Cyanobacteria bacterium J06639_1 | reverse complement strand
CGGGAATGAGCGTTTTGTGGGGGCAAGACTTCTGCATTTGATGCAAAATGCCCGGTTCGGTCGCCACGATCAGCTCCGAGGCTGCGCAGTCGCGAGCGTAGTTAAGTAAGGCTGTGGTCGAACCAATAAACGTGGCACGCTCCAAGACCGGAGGTTCGCACTCGGGATGAGCGATCAGCTCCGCACCGGGATGGCAGTGCATGAGCTGGATAATTTTCTTCTCGGAAAACGTTTCGTGGACGATGCAACTGCCCTGCCACAGCACCATGTCTCGTCCGGTTTGCTCCATTACGTAGCGACCCAAGTTGCGATCGGGGGCAAACAGAATGGTTTTATCCGATGGGAGCTGGCGCACGATATGGACAGCATTCGAGCTGGTGCAAATCACGTCGCTCATCGCCTTGATCGCCGCCGAACAATTGACGTAGGACACGACAATACTGTCGGGATACTCGGCTTTAAACGCAGCAAATTCATCCGGCGGACACGCATCGGCTAGCGAACATCCGGCATTGAGATCGGGCAGTAGAACTTGCTTGTCAGGATTGAGAATTTTCGCCGTTTCGGCCATGAAATGCACGCCTGCAAACACGATCGCGTCAGCATCGGTGCTGGCAGCCTGACGAGATAGCCCCAGCGAATCCCCAACGTAATCAGCAATGTCTTGAATGTCGGGCTCTTGATAGTAATGCGCCAGTACGATCGCATTCCGCTCGCGCTTGAGCGTGGCGATCGCCTCGAACAGATCGACGGGCGGCTCCGACAGGTGGGAGGGACTTTCGGACAGTAACGCGTTGGCAAACACTGAAGGGATGACACCTGTGAGTCAAGACAAATGAATGAAAAGAAAGGCTGCGACCGTGTCAATCCAGTCTAACGGGTTCGCTCTGCCTCCCCCAGAAGGGTAAATTCTCACGTTGGGTAGAATAGGAGCAATTGTTAAGTTTGATGGCCGTCCCGATCTACGCTTCGAGTCATAACACGAAGTCCTGTTACGGCGATCGCTGGCTGACCGTACATCTCGGGCTAAGATTTGCGCATTCACTGGGGGTTGAGGTGATATGGTCGCACAGTTGAAATGGTCTCACCACGAGTCGGCTCGCCACGAGCGGATTACTCCTTCAGCCTCGCTCGCCGAGCTACAGCTCGTGTGGTCGCAGCTCGATCGCGACAGTTGCCCGCAGAGCTACAACTTCCACATGCACACCGTCCACTCCGACGGTCGGCTCACCCCTGACGCGCTCGTATGGCAAGTTTGCGACATCGGCTTGAAAGGCTTTGCCATCACCGACCATCATTCAGTCAATGGCTACCTGCAAGCCCGTCATCTCATCCCGGCAAACGGCCCCCAAATCTGGTCTGGAGTGGAAATCACAGCGGCATTGCTCGGGGATGAAGTTCACATCCTGGGCTATGGGTTCGACCCTCACCACGCCGCGCTAGCGCCTTACCTGAGCGGCGATCGCGCTCCCGAGTCCGATTTTCCCGCAGAGAAGACGATCGCCGCCCTCCACGCTGCTGGTGGCCTAGCCGTTCTCGCGCACCCGTTTCGCTATCGGCTCTCGGCAGAGGCATTAGTTGCCGCTGCTGCCAGTGC
>JBCBTL010000829.1:0-1605 GCA_039818705.1 Cyanobacteria bacterium J06639_1 | reverse complement strand
CTGCAACAACTGCGCGACATTCTCAATCGTGCGATGAGAGTGCGTGACGGTACGGACGGTCATGACGAACCTCCTGAGCGGCGATGAAGAGTAGGGGGGGTGAAGTAAAGGGTGAATCCGGCGGCAACCGAAATCGAATGAGGGCGATCGCGCCTTTCTCAGACCTCACGAGGTCAACCACCACACCGGGAAAGAAGATGGCGATCGCAAATCTATCCAGTCAGCGTTTGGACTGGAGCGTTCGAGCCTTGCCAGCGAGTGCGAAGGGAGCTGACATGCAAAAGCAGCGAACGATAAATGCGAAAAACGGGTCTTGCGTATCTCTACAGTATGAGAGAGATGTCTAAAACTTGTGGTTTTGCAATCGTTCGTCATATTACAAAATGTTGTTTTGCGGTCGATCTGGTCGGACAGAATTCGGTCTGTCAGTTTCGTGCGGGCGGTTTTTGCGGCATCTCGGTTCGGTTGAGTTTGTTAAGCTAAGCAAACGTTCGGTCTCAGAATTGGACGTCAGCGGCGATCGCAACCGCGCCGCTAGCACGTCGGAACAGTCAGCACATTGGAAAAGGAAGTCTTTCATGTCGCCAAGCACGCTACTGCTGAGTAAAGAGCTGCCGCAGTTGCAGTATTCGTTCGCCTCCGATCGCTTCGATACGAGCTGGAAGGCACCGCTCTCGACACTGCTGGGGTTGGGTCGTGCGGCTGGCGCGGACTTCATCGAGTTTTTCTTAGAGCGAGTCAATTACATTAGCTGTCTGGCAGAAGATGACGCGATTACGAGTATTTCGCCGCGTCTCAGCTCGGGGGCGGGGGTGCGCGTGTTCCTCGGTCAGGCGGACTGCTACGTCAGCACCAATGACCTCTCATTTGCTGGATTGAAATTAGCTTTAGAAAAAGCGCTCTCGATTATGGGGCTGCACCTGCCCGCGCCCAATGCGTTCGTGCCGGAAATTAATTTGGAGCTGCTGCGGGATTACGCGATCGCCAAAGACAAAGAAGCGTGGCTCCCCGCATCCAGTTCCATGCAAGAGATGGGCGACATTCTCCTACAGGCCAATGCCAAGCTAGAGCAAAAAGCCAGTCACGTTCAGTCCCGTCGCGCGTCTTATTTTCGGGACTGGCAAGAAGTGTTGGTGGCAGCCAGCGACGGCACCTTCGCCCGCGACATTCGCCTGACGCAGTCGGTGGGCTACAACTTACTTTGCGCTGACGGTGCGAACCGCTCGTCGATTGGCAACCGGGCAGGCGACACCAGCGACCCCGATTTCCTCCGCAACTGGAATTACGACGCGGTTTCGGACGAAGTGGCAGAAGCAGCGGGCAAAATGCTCTACGCCGATTACGTCGAGTCCGGCACTTACCCGGTGGTGATGGCAAATCAGTTTGGCGGCGTGATTTTCCACGAAGCCTGCGGACACTTGCTAGAGACGACGCAGATCGAGCGAAAAACCACTCCGTTCGCCGACAAGAAAGGCGAAAAGATCGCTCACGAAAACCTGACGGCCTGGGATGAAGGGTTGACCGAAGACGCTTTCGGCACCATCGACATGGACGACGAAGGGATGCCCGCTCAGCGAACGCTGTTGATTGAGAATGGCGTGCTGA
>JBCBTL010000828.1:0-1626 GCA_039818705.1 Cyanobacteria bacterium J06639_1 | reverse complement strand
CGATGCGATTTACCTAAATCGCATCGGTACCGTTCCCGATGATAGCCAGTCGTTCGAAAAACTGCCCGATAGATTTTGAGGTTATCAATCGCCAAACTTCATGGTAGATCCAATACGTTGGCTTGCTGGTGGGTAGGGGTTCTAGCGGCCGAATTTGTTTCTCGGCCCCGATAAATGCGTTCGCAACGCCAGAATGGTTGTAGAACATCGTGATGGCAGAATGCGTGCGCGGGTTGCATTCGATCGCGTAGGGGGTGCCATCCTCTGCTTCGATGAAATCGAGCGAAAACTGCCCGGTGAACTGATATGCCTCAGCAAAGTGAGTTACCCAGTTGAGAATTTGAGGGCGATCGCGATGTTCGTAGTTCACCTGAAAGGCAGATGAATCCGAACAGCAGTGCAAACGAATTTCTCCATCCCGAATCGTGCTGTGGGTACACAGCTCTTTCCCCTGTATGAATTCCTGCATAATCCAGGGCTTTTCAGAACTGATGGGGAGCTGATGCACGAAATCTGCTGTTGCTTCGGGCGTTTCGCACGGTAGTTTCGTCAAATCCAGTCGTCGTACTGAGTCGTAAGGAATGCTTTTGAGGATATAGGGGTGACTTTCATTAGAGAAATCAAAATTGAGGACTTGGTTGGGGTCGGTGATTTTGAACGATTTCGGTACGGACAGCCCGATCTTGCGGGCAGCTTCAGCAAAGTCATATTTGTCGTCTAGCATTCGCGTCGTGTCTGCATCGAAATGAAACACCTCACACCATTGCGAGAGTTCTGGTTTCGCCAAAGAGTCGAAATAGCTCGCGACCGGACTGCAGACCGGAATGTAAATGTCTACCCCCTCACGCTCGGCAATCTCAGCTAAAGCGCGCGCGTACTCCGTGCCGTCTTCTTGGGGAGCAGGCACCGTAAAAAAACGATCGACCGCATTCGAGAACCGATGCCCAGACAGCCAGTACTTGTGCGTCTCGACCAAGATAACCCGATGTCCTGCTGCATTCATCGAGCGCGCGATTTGCAGGGCTTTGGTCATTTTGCCGCCGGAAATCATCACGGTTTTGGAACCACCGCTTGCCGATCTCTGCTGCCGAAATGGCCAACTTACTAGCCCCCACCCCAGCGCTAGCAGCACGAGCGTGACATTCAGGGGAAAGGCAATCGCCAGCAACACCAACGTGGCCGCTGTTTTGTAGAAGGCGATCGCCTTGTCTGCCCGAGTCGATCCCGCGCGTTCGGAATTTATTGAAGAAACTGATGCTGTTTGAGTCATCGCACGCACGTCAAAAACACGTCCTATACCGTCAAGGTTATTTGCGACGAATGAGCGTTACTCCATCTCGAATCGGCAGTAAAACCTGCTCGACTCGCGGATCGTTTGCCACCATGTGATTGAATTGCGCGATCGCTTCGCCATTGTCAGATCGCGCCGCAGCTTCTAAGTAGGCTTGCCCCTGAAAAAAGGTATTGTCGGCACATATCGTACCGGATGGCGTAAGCAGTCCTTCCAATAGAAAATCATAGTAGTGATGATATTGTTTTTTGTCGGCATCGATAAAGGCAAAATCGAAGCGATCGCGCAATTCAATCACATGGTGGCAAACGATCCGCGAGTCGAGCAGGTTTTAC
>JBCBTL010000827.1:0-1636 GCA_039818705.1 Cyanobacteria bacterium J06639_1 | reverse complement strand
CAAATGCTCTCGACCCCATTGACCTGCTGGGTGATCCCCATCGCCCAGGCAAACACGACTCGCTGAGAATGGGCGATCGCCGTCGCCGCTGCTTCAATCTCTTCCCGACTCACCCCGCATGCCTCGACAATGCGTGCCCAGGATGCCGATCGCGCTTGCTCCATCACAGCTTGCCAGTTCTCAGCGTGAGCTTGGAGAAAGTTCGTATCGACGAGATCGCGATCGACCAGCGACTTTTGCATCCCTACCAACAGCGCGAGATCGCTCCCCGGGATGGGTTGCAAAAACAGATTGGCAATGTCCGAACCGGGCAGCAGCGATTTGAGCGGGAACGCCGGGGAGCCGAATTTCACCAGCCCGACTTCGCGCACGGGGTTGATAACGATAACGGTGCCGCCGCGATCGCGCAATTTAATCAGTTCGTTCAGCAAGCGCGGGTGATTGGCCGGAGCATTCGAGCCGATGAGCACGACACAATCCGACTGCCGCAAACTTTCGAGACTGACTAACGACGTGCCCGTTCCGAACACCGCCTTCAGTCCCACAGCCGAAGCTCGGTGACAGAGATCGGAGCAGTCCGCTAAGTTGTTCGATCCCAGCGCCCGCAGCATCAACTGCAACAAAAACGCAGCTTCGTTGGACGATCGCCCCGAACTGTAGGATGCAACCCGCTCGGGGGGATGCCGAAAAGCTGCTTCAACGATCTCGTAGACTTCATCCCAGCCAATCCGTGCGTAATGCGATCGCCCTTCCCGCAAAATCAGCGGCACGCTCAAGCGCCCCAGGCGATCGGCCTCGCGCGAGGTGAGCTGCTGCAGGCGAGCGATTGAGTATTGCTCGAAAAATTGAGGTTCGACGGCGGGCTGGAGTTCGGAGGCGATCGCTTCCACGCTTTTGGCACAACGCTGGAGAGTTTCTCCCAGTTCGTTGGTAAATCCCCCTTTTTGACCGCCCGTTCCCCACGCACAAGAAAGGCACGCGCTTTTTTTGAACAGGACTTCCCACGTTTTTGCTCCTTGGGGAGAGAGCGTGTAGTCAGCCCACTGCTTAATCACTGGGGGGCCGCCGCCGATTGGCAGCCCAGGACTATCCGACTCAGGAGCGTTCGTCTGGTTGCGATTATCCATCGGATAGCCCACTCTCAAGCTGCAATGATGGGCACATTATGCGATCGCGATCGTCCGCGAACTCATCCCGTTCACTATTGTTTTCACTCTGCACGACAGTATTTGGCGGCGGCAGAGGTGAGGGGTCAGTCCTTCAGGTGCTCGGGAGGGGAAGTTAGCAGGTAGACGAAGCCGTGTTCTTCAGCTTGGTCTCCTTTTTCGGGTTCGACCGCCCAGTACCACCCGCCGTGTCGGGCGATAATGCTGTCCGAGCGAAATCTCTCGAAACACTGCAGATATTGAGAGAGCATGAAGACCACGTCACTATTTTGAGGTAAAGCGTTGAGGTCGAACTCAAAGAAGTCAACGAATGGCCGATATTTTTCCCCGAGGTAGCGGTTAGAGTCTTGAATCAGGCTATTGATGAAATGAATCTTGAAGGTATTGACTACGTCGTTTGGAGATTTACTCGAAAGCATAGAAATTTCATCGTAAACACCCTGGATTTGCGTCCGCAGCTTCTTGTATTC
>JBCBTL010000826.1:0-1638 GCA_039818705.1 Cyanobacteria bacterium J06639_1 | reverse complement strand
CTCGATGAGTCGTCCCGAAAACTCGTGGATTTCGAGAAGCATGGTCAGTTCTAATACCCCTTGAAAATACGTTAGGCGAGTTCGGCGATCGCCACTGAGGCTATTCCTCAAGGTTTGAAAGCGCCGCCAGTCGAGCGATCGCAGTACGACTCGGCGTTCGCCCACAGGTTGGGGCGCAGGCTGGGCTATTAACGGAGCAGCACTAACCATAGAAGGGATAAGTCAGAGCGAGACGGAAAACGTTCGATTGTCCATACCCTAGCAGAGCAGAGTTTAAGGAGCGATCGCCTTCAGGATGCCAGTCGAAGTCATGAATTGGAAGGGCGATCGTCAAACAATACCGTTAGATCGCGATAACCGCTGACGACTCGGAGAACATCAACGCCCGATTCGGTTGACACATACAGGATGAGATAGCGGTCGAGGGGTAAGCTGCGTATCCCAAGTAGAATCTCGTCTCTTCGTTTTCCCAAGTTTGGGAAACGAGCAACTTTGGCTAATTTTTTATCGAGTTCGTTTAGGAATTGCTCGGCACGAGAGAGTCCCGACTGGCGGGCTAGGTAATCTGCAATCTCCTCAATGTCTGCGATCGCGGGTTCAGTTAAGCGGAATTGTGGGGTCACGTATCCGAGTCTTGGTAGCGATCGCGCAAGCCAGCCCGCATCTCAGCGATCGCCGAGGCTCCGTCTCGGACTCGCCCTTCCTCCAAGGCTTCTAAACCCGTAGCCGCATCATTTTGAAGTTGAAGCAGCCGTCCTTGATAGACATCTTCTTGCTGTTTCAACAATTCGATCGCACTCAGAAGCAAGTCTGGGAAGTTTTGATACTTACCACTGCTGAGTTGTCTGCGGACAAAGGCATCTAGATCGGGAGGAAGTGCTAGTTGCATGAGTCTTGCAGCAAGGATGCTGTACGAGCTGGTCGCGGACAGGAGATCTTGACATCACCTTAGCAAGCCGTCAGAGCGATCGCTTTCAGTACCTCAGTCGAGGTTGTCACCCACCCGAAAATAACGTGGGTCATTTCGACGGCAGCGCGGTGAAACTCTGGAACCAGCGAAGCGCAACAGTCTTCGAGCAGGAGGCATTCATAGCCTAAATCGTTCGCTGTCCTTAAAGTGGTGTGGACGCAGCATTCAGTAGTGACTCCAGCGAAGAGCAAATACTGAATGTTTCTCTGTCGCAGAATTAAATCTAAATCGGTGGCGACGAAGGCTCCTTTGCCCGGTTTATCCAGTACGATTTCGCCGGATACGGGCTTTAACTCGTCTACGAAATCGTGACTTTTGGAGCCTCTGGTGAGCAAGCGACCGAGAACGCCTTCGCTGCCGATTTCGGCGTTTTGGCGGCGCGATCGCCTCAGTTTGTGGGGCGGGCAGTCGCTTAAATCGGGACGATGACCTTCGCGAGTATGCACGACGGTTGCGGGTGTTTCCCGCAAAGCTGTCAGTAGCGTTTGCAGAGGCGCGATCGGTTTTTGCGTGAGGCTGACATCGAATCCCTTGCAGTCCGCCCACCCGCCAGGAGAGCAAAAGTCATTCTGCATGTCGATCGCTAACAGTGCCGTGCGCTCTAGCGACAGCGTGAAAGGATCGGGGCGGGCGGGAATCGTGAAGGTTGGAGATGTCATGTCGCTGCT
>JBCBTL010000825.1:0-1660 GCA_039818705.1 Cyanobacteria bacterium J06639_1 | reverse complement strand
AAGAGAACTGCCCGTCGAACGATTCGGTAGAACGCAAGAAGCTGCTCGCTAGTTGGTTCCATTCAATCACCTCGTCGATCTTATCCATTTTTTAGCACAGCCTAACGGCCTTGAGGCTAGCGGCGTGGCCAAAATGCACGAGCGAAGCCAGTGCATAAGCACCCACGTCCGCTGCGCTGAAGGTATGGGGAGACGAGCTAGCCAGAGGACCGGTAAACTCGGCCTCAGGCTCGGCAGGAAAGGGTGACGACTTTGCGCTGTGTGGCAGTCCGATGCCTACTAACCTATCGCTCGCACCCTCTCCTGAATCCCTTCCCTTCACCTAACGAATCCTCAGGGCTTGGACGACCCAAACCCTACCATACCTCTTTCGCCAGAAGGTAAGGGTTCCGAGCTGGCTCTAGCGTACCATTCACTCGAAGAGAGCTAACATGCAGCACGCGAATTCTTTGCACACCCAAACCTTCACTGACCCACCCGAAGCTGCCTGCATTGGCATCGACTGGGCAGATCGCAAACACGATTTTTGCCTGTACGATGTCGAGCGACAAACCTGGGAATCCGGCATTATCGACCATTGCCCGGAGAAGATTGATGAATGGGTAGAAGGCTTGCGCCAGCGTTTCAACGGACGCCCAATCGCTATCTGCACGGAACTGAAACAAGGCCCCCTCATCTACGCTTTGTGCAAGTACGACTTTCTCGCCCTCTATCCTGTCAATCCCCGCACTGTCGCCAGATATCGAGCTGCTTTCAAGCCCAGTGGTGCTAAAGATGACCCCACCGACGCTGCCTTCTTGGAGGAACTCCTGCGCAAACATCGGGACCGTTTACAAGCCTGGGAGCCCCAGAGTGCCGAGCTAAGAATGCTGGCTCAATTGGTAGAAAGTCGTCGTACTCTCGTGGAAGAGAAGGTCCGCCTGAGCAATCGCATTATCGCCGCTCTCAAGAACTATTTCCCCCAAGTGCTGGACTGGTTTGTGGATAAGGACACACAGGTATTCTGCAACTTCATCACTCAGTATCCAACTCTCAAGGCTGCTCAGGCAGCTAGCTCAACAGAATTGACCACTTTTTTCCGCAAACACAAGGTCGTTCGCAAAGCAACCATAGAACGTCGCCTCAAGCAAGTTCAAGAAGGCAGGGCACTAACCGAAGATATTAGCGTGGTCGAGCCCCTACAACTCTTGGTCGAAACCTGGGTACAGCAGCTCAAACTGCTCCTGCCGAGCATTCAGACCTTCGATGCCAAAATCGCGAAGCTCTTTAAAGCCCATCCCGATGCCAACCTGTTTGCCTCATTTCCTGGAGCGGGTCCCCATCTCGCACCGCGCCTGTTGGTTGCCCTGGGTGAAGACCGCCGTCGCTATCCAGAATCTCAGGATGTCTTGCGCTATGTTGGCATCGCACCGGTCAAGGAAAAGAGCAGCAAGAAGGAGTGGATTCATTGGCGCTACAGTTGTCCGAAATTTCTGCGCCAGACCTTTGTGGAGTGGGCGAACCGTTCCCGGAATTTCTCCTTTTGGGCGAGTGAGTTTTACGACCTGCAGAGACAGCGTGGCAAGACTCACCAAATGGCGATTCGTTCCTTGGCATTTAAGTGGATTCGTATCCTATTTCGCTGTTGGCAGGAGCGGCAGCCCTATGACGAGGCCAAATA
>JBCBTL010000824.1:0-1658 GCA_039818705.1 Cyanobacteria bacterium J06639_1 | reverse complement strand
ATTATCTAAGATCCACTTGTGTACTGATATGTGTGAAAGTAGCTTCTCGAAGCTGATGAATTTATGCCCAACCATTTCTTTGAACACAGTTGGGCGACCGTATTGCTCCAGGTATTCAGAGTGTGCATACAGCGTCAGCTTATGGGTTGTAAAAGGTATCACCACGTTATCGTTTACTTGAGGCCTCGCTCCAGTTCGAACAGCGACGTGTGCCTCACCAAATTCAAGTCGATAGACTTTTTTACTGCTCAGATAACGCAGTTGTATGCCGGGGTGTCGTTTTTGGAAAACTTTTATCAACGGCATCAGGACTGGCACTAGGGCTTCCAAAGAAGTAACGATGAATTCCCCTGTCAAGGGCTCCGATCGCTGTTTAAGTCGATTAAAGAGCTGTCCGAACTGCTCCTCGGTTGCACCAGCCACATCGATCAAATCCTGAGCGTCTTCGGTGGGGGTGTAACCTCGAGTGCCTCGCAGGAAGAGCTTGACACCGAGTTCTGCCTCTAGGGCGTCAATATGACGCAATACCGTGGCGCGATGCAAACCCAATGCTTTTGCGGTAGCGCTAATCGTACCGAGCTTGCCCAAATGATGGGCTGTTCGGATGAGATGCCATCTATCCATGGCCATTCAGTGTCGCAAAAAAGCGCATTAAGAGTTCAAAATCGCGCATTGACGCAATATTACGACGGAACTACGATCGCTGCCAAGTGGCTTGGGTAAAGATACGTAGCTTTTACCATTGCAGCCACTCATGTCAGGCAATCAGCAGATCAGCCCGTTGGTGGCTTACGCCAGCGGTTTATGAGGAAACGTCACTCGCAGTAGGAGAAGAACTCTCTGATGATTGGAAAAACTCTCACCACTGCATTTCTCTTGTCCGTTGTCACAACCGTTGTCCAGGAAGCCCAAACTCCCCTCAGCTATAAGCCCTACCTCCTTGCGCAGGAAGCCCAAACTCCCCTCATTTACGAGCGCTATCCCCTCGCACAGATCGCTGACGAGATGCGCGATCCGGCGACTGAACCACCTGCCAGTACAGTTAGCCGCCACGGAGAAGTCGAGTATCTGACTCACAACGTCTTTGGCCTGCATGGGTACGTCGAAGCGGACGACGCAGTCTGGCATTTCGTCACCGCGGACGATCCCAACGATGAGGCGATTCTGTTCGTGCACGGTCACCCGGACACCTGGGAGTATTGGCGCACTGCGGAGATGGTGCCGAAAGGAGAAGTCCCGATCGTAGACGCCAACCATTTCATCCAGGCTGAAGATCTAGCGATCGTGGCAGATGCTGCGCGGGATCTCTTTGATTGATTTTTTGCCCCCGGTCGACGAATTTCCCTGTTTTCACCGACCCAATCACTGTCGCCCTAAAAGCCTAGCCCTCCGGGGCGGCCTAAGCCGATCCCACTCAGCAATGAGGACATCATGACACTGAAAACGATCAAATTGATTGCCACGGCGTCTGCGACGCTTCTGGCAATCACGCTCGGTGCCGCCGCGCAGCAGAAAGATCCCTTCGCACCACCCACACGGGCGTGGGAACAAGGTTCGATTCATCAAAACACCATCCCAAGAGATTTTGAGACCCAGATCATCGTGAATAACGAAACGGATCGCGCGAGGGCAGAGAGGATTATCGAGCTCTACCGACT
>JBCBTL010000823.1:0-1662 GCA_039818705.1 Cyanobacteria bacterium J06639_1 | reverse complement strand
CATACTTAGGATCTTTCCCGCGATAGCGGGTAGCGTAAATTTCTCCCAGCATATGGGTCTCGACGAGCATCTTAGCTTCCTCTGCCTCTTGCCTTCAGTGAGTGTCCGAACAAATCGAGTTTGTTTGGGTTGAAAACCAAACTCTAATCTTTTGAACCCTTGATTGAACTGCAGCAATTGCTCCTTGCTAAGCAGATTTCTATATCACTTTTCCAAAGTCATGCTGGCATTTCAAAAAAATGTTGTAAATTCCATTAATTTGCACATTAGATGTGCGGATATTGGATATTGACTTGAGGATATTGTTGCTGAATAATCATGGGTTAAGCTGAATAATCATGGGTTAATCAGAACACGTATCGACTTACTGATGGCTGGTCGTAAAGTTCCGAGTCCATCTGCACGAAACATTAAACTTTTACAGGCGTTCGATCGGGTCTACCCCAGAAAGTTCAGCATCGTTTTGATGAATTATGAGGCAAGCTCAAGGCGTCGAGTTTGACTGATGAAGAACATCAGGAATCGTTGGCATTGAGCGATCGCGCTGGCTCGAACGTTACTGCTGCCTGAGCCGAACCCACAGAGCGCCTGTGCCACGGCTCGTATTGAATGCCTTGGGGGTTGTCGCGGGGAAACGACAGCTCGAAACCGAAGCGATCGGCGTAGTTCGACCGCCACTGGAATGCGGAGGTTTGCTCAGGACTGAGGCGCTCGAAGCGTTTGGGTGGCTCGACAGGAGGTGGCTCGACAGGAGAGGAGGCGGGGATATCGTTGATGGCTCGGCGGAGTCTTAGGTCGGCCTCGAAAATCCGAAAGGCAAGAATGCTACCGACGATGCCGACTCCCAGCAGCCAGCCGAGAAAGAGCACGAGCTTCCAATGTTTGAAGCCAGACTTAGGCACAGTCATTGCGGGGGCGATCGCCGTTTGAGCCGCAGGCACGATCGCCTCTTTCGCATTCGTTTCTGCGGGAGGGACGCTCGCGATCGGGGTGACGGACAGTTCGAGGGTGGGCGTTGCAGTCTGGGCTTGCAAGGCGGCCAGCATGTCGCGGGCACTTGGGAAGCGATCGCGCTGAGAGAGCTGATACCGATCGCTTACACCATCTCATCGAACTGGCTCAACTACGCCAAACGTCCGTTGGCGAGCTGATGCAGCAATTGAACTTAGTGCCTCCACCTGTTGATGTCTAGGGTTCGTCTAACGGCCAAGAAGCAGCGTCAAGTTATCGCGCGAGCCTGTCGGCGTTGTGAATACTGCCAAAGCCCGATGGATTTTGCGTCACAGTCATTCGCGATCGACCACATCATCCACTCAGCCCGTTTTATGTTCGATAGTTCGTGCGAGCAATTGTGCGACGTTTCGTACAATGAAGGTGCTGGGTCGAGTCAGGACGATGGCAACCAACATAGAGATTGACAACGAGCTGATTCGAGAAGCTCTGGAGTTAGGCAAGCACAACACGAAACGGGCTGTTGTTGAGGAAGCTTTGAAAGAGTACGTTCAGCGCCGCAAGCAGCTTGACATCCTCGAACTGTTCGGCACGATCGACTATGGCGACTTCGATCACAAACAACAGCGCAACCAGCCGTGAAGGTTTTGGTTGACACTACTGTCTGGTCGTTGGCTTTAAGACGTAAAAAGGGGTCTGAAAGCTCACAAG
>JBCBTL010000822.1:0-1662 GCA_039818705.1 Cyanobacteria bacterium J06639_1 | reverse complement strand
GTGCCAGCCAGTCAACCTAGCGGACGATGCATCGACTTCAGAATTACGAATCTAACCCGAGACCGTGCTAGATCGATGCTAGCGGGGGATGGAATGAACGTAGAAAGCGATCGCCTTTTTCGCTGAGGGAGACAGTTCGATGTCTTCCCCAATTTGAGCTTGGCAATATTCGAACGATTCAGATTGAGAGCGATCGGAAAGTTCGTTCCATTGCGGAAACTGAGCCAGCCAGCGATCGCACTGGTCAACGCGCTGAGCGTGTTGCGTATAGGTTGCAGTGCCGGTGGTGATGACGAGTAGAGCGAGAAACGGAATACCTTTCATCGTGAGCCTCCAAACGTTGATAGGCTCAGTATCTCGATTCTCAATTCAGCCAGCCGCGATCGCTGACACGGCTACCCTGCGATCGCGATCGCAATTTCATCGTAAAGAATCGCACATTCAAACGCGTGCGTTCATTCCAAAAAACTCAGTTGTTCGTCTCCCGTGTTATACATCGGAGACTCGTCAAAATATGCATCCCCCTCCACCGTCAACGCACTCGCGTCCATTTCGGTTTGCATCACCAGAGATCGCGCCACCGCCAGCATGTCGTCTTGCAATCCAGCCAAATCTTCACGCGAAGTCACGTACAGTTCGAGCGCCGCGATCGGGTCGAGGTCGCTAGAAGACAGTCCCGGCAGCCGCAACCGCGAAGAACTGACCACGTCGGGATGCACGGTGTAGCTGGATGCTTTGGCGAGGGCGACGTGCAGGGCATTGATGTCGATTTCGTCAGCGCGATCGGCACGAATTCGATAGAACACGCGGGTAATGCAGTCTTCGATATCGGCTTTGGCGATCGCCTCCAGCAACGCTTGCGTAGGGGAAACGCGATCGCTCTCCTCTAACTCGCTCGCATCAATCTCAACCGAACGATTCGCATCGAGAATTTCTGCCAAATCGACGCGAATCGTGACGAACTTACGCACGTCGAGCGGCACGAATTCATACTTAGTTTCACTTGGAGAAACCTCGGCCAGGACAAACCCCTTTTTCTCCCGTTCCTCGCTAAAGTCCACCCGCTCGATGCTGCCGGGATAGATGACGGGCGGGTCTTCGCACAACACCTGATGCTTGTGAACGTGCCCGAGGGCAACGTACTGATAGGCCGGACGCGCCAACAACGACAGCGGCACGGTAAACCCTTTTCCTACGGCCAAATGGCGTTCGGCTCCGTAGCGGGCGGTATCCACCATCGCGTGCGCCAGCAAAATAGCCGGAAGGTCGGGATCGAGCTGCCGAGTTTCCGCCTCTAGCGCTAAATCGAGTCGCTGCAATAATTTGGTGGCGATCGCCCCTCCCGTCAGCCCTTCCATCTCAGGGCGAGTGAGTAACGTCGAGCGGTTCAGCCACGGCAATGTGGTTACCTGCACGACGCCGCTGCGCGTTTCGATGCGGAGGGTGCGCAGGCGATCGCCCACGTAAAACCCAGGTACGCCCAACGTCTGATAAATACTCAAACTCGTCCCTTCTTGCCCCTGCCCGTGCTGGTCGTGATTGCCCACCAGCAATACAGCGGGGATTTGAGCCTCCGCCAGTCTTACGAACTGCTGAGCGAATGCGTCGCGATGCAAGGGCGGTGGGGTTGCATCCGGGAACGCATCGCCGCCAAAAATGACT
>JBCBTL010000821.1:0-1663 GCA_039818705.1 Cyanobacteria bacterium J06639_1 | reverse complement strand
ATTGAAACCTTCCTGAATAAGGTCACCCAGCGCTACGCCTTCCGCGCGATTGTGGATCAGTCCGCACAGCAGGGCTTCCAAGTTGTCGAGCAGAAAAACACTGAAGACGGCAGCGTCCGTTTGGTTCTGCAACGCTGGAGCGCGTAAGCGTGTCCGATCGCTCTAACACCTCCGAAACCGCGATCGCCCGCACGGGACTCGAACCCGAGCTGGGCGGTCGTTTGCGATCTCAGGCCAACCGCACGGGCTGCGAACCCGAGCTGGGTGGAGTTCACCGTCAAAAAGCCCTCTACGTAGACGAGCTGACCTGCATCGGCTGCGGCCACTGCGTTTACGTCGCCCGCAACACGTTCTTTTTAGAGGAAGACTACGGCATGTCGCGGGTCATGCAGCAAAACGGCGACCCCGAACCCGTCATCCAAGAGGCGATCGAGACCTGCCCCGTGGACTGCATTCATTGGGTCGACCACACCGAACTGCGCGAGTTAGAACGCGAGCGTCGCTTTCAAGTCATGCCTAAAGCAGGCGCACCAACGAGTCAATAACTTTCACACAGACGCGATCGCCCATCTCGCATAATAGAGATCCTCGACTCGACATCGTGCGAGTCAAAGGGTTCTGACTGAGGACGTAAAACGACATGGAGCGATCGCTGCGGGTAGCCATTCTGGGCGCAACGGGTGCGGTGGGAGTTGAACTATTGCAGCTCTTAGACGAGCGCGATTTCCCGCTAACCGACCTGAAATTACTGGCCTCCGAGCGCTCGGCTGGCAAACAGGTGACCTTTCGCGATCGCTCTCTCACCGTCGAAGCCGTCTCCGCCGAAGCCTTTGCTGATGTCGACTTAGTGTTGGCCTCAGCCGGGGGCAGCACCTCAAAAGCCTGGGCGCAAACAGC
Source organism: Cyanobacteria bacterium J06639_1 (assembly GCA_039818705.1). GTDB lineage: Bacteria > Cyanobacteriota > Cyanobacteriia > Thermostichales > PCC-7336 > JBCBTL01. The sequence continues at coordinate 766 of JBCBTL010000821.1, read as the reverse complement.
GATCGCCCAGGGAGCCGTCGTCATCGACAATTCCAGCGCCTTCCGCATGGATCCCGACGTGCCTCTAGTCGTCCCCGAAGTCAATCCCGAAGATGCCAAATCCCACAAGGGTTTGATCGCCAACCCCAACTGCACCACGATTCTGATGCTGGTGGCACTTTACCCGCTCCACCGCATCAGCCCGATTCAGCGCATCGTCGCTGCCACCTATCAGTCAGCCAGCGGCGCGGGAGCCAAAGCCATGCAGGAACTCGAAGACCAAGCCCGCGACGTGCTGGCTGGCAAACCCGCCAATCCTCAAATCTTCCCCTATCCCATCGCCTTCAACCTGTTCACCCACAACTCGCCCCTCGACGACGCGGGCTACTGTCAGGAAGAGATGAAGATGGTGAACGAATCGCGCAAAATGCTGCACGCCCCCGACCTTCGCGTTACGGCCACCTGCGTCCGCGTTCCCGTCTTGCGCGCCCACGCCGAAGCCCTCAACGTCGAATTTTCCGAACCATTCGATCGCGATCGCGCCCGCGACATTCTCAGCCAAGCCCCCGGCGTTACCCTCATCGAAGACTGGACGAACAACCGTTTCCCCATGCCCGTCGATGTCAGCGGCAAAGATGATGTCGCAGTCGGTCGCATCCGCCAAGACATCTCCCATCCCAACTGTTTAGATTTGTGGATTTGTGGGGATCAAATTCGTAAAGGTGCAGCACTAAACGCCGTCCAAATCGCCGAATTTCTCGTCAAAGAAGACCTAGTGCGCGTTCCC
>JBCBTL010000820.1:0-1664 GCA_039818705.1 Cyanobacteria bacterium J06639_1 | reverse complement strand
CTACGACAAGCCCGCGATCGCCCCTAGGCTGGGCAGCATTGCTGAAACCCTCGGTGAGGCGGACGACCTGCTGTACGACCCTCGCGAGAAATCTGCGTTGGTCGCAGCGCTCGACCGCAGCTTAAAGGCCGATTTTGACGCGATGGGTTTGCGGGTGCGAGCGGCGTGCGATCGCCTCGATTGGGACGATATCGGTCGCCAGACGGTAGAGACCTATCGGGCAGCGCTGGCGAAGCCGACCTGAGGCTCAGTCACTTCAGTTTGTCGTCTGGACTCTTTTTCTACACTCGGTCGCGTTTCGGTTTGAGATCATGACAGTATCTTCATCACCTCCAGCAGCGAACTCATGGTTAGCCAAGTCCCGGCGCGCGAGCGATCGCCTGCAACTGCGCTTCTATCAAAACTTGTATTCAGCTCGTATTGCTTTAACCAAAAAGCCGTGTCAATTTCTGCTGATTCTCAGCCACATGCGAGCGGGATCGTCACTGCTAGTACATCTGCTAAACACCCATCCTCAGGTATGCGGCTACGGGGAAGCTCACTCCAGCTATGAAGACGAGCGCAACTTATACAAACTGGTCGGCAAAATTAAATTCAACCTGAAACAATTCCAACTGCCTGAAAGCATTTTTGTCGATAAATTGCTGCACGACAGCCACGCGGTTAGTCCCGACATTGCGGCATTGCCCAACGTGAAATTTTTGTTTCTCGTGCGGGAGCCTAGCAGCGCGATCGCGAGCATGTTGAAACTGTGGCCTGGGAAACGCACGGAGGCCGGGAAGCTCAGAGCGATCGAGTATTACTCCAACTACTACATCGATCGACTGCAAACGATGACGGAGTACGCCCGCAACATCGGCGATCGCGATCGGATGGTGTTTCTCACCCACGCAGCCATGATTCATCAGACGGAGTCTGCGTTTCGCGAATTTCAGACGTTGCTGGATATCGACGCGGGATTTTCCGAACGCTACGAGACGACTCCGGCGACGGGTCGAGTGGGCGTGGGCGATCCTTCCGAACGGATCGCGTCCGGGACGATTTTACGGAAGGCGAAATCTGCGCCATCGCTAGAGGTAAAACCGGAATGTTGGCAAGCATTTGAATCGTGTCGGACGCAGTTGGGCGATCGGATGGCGATCGTGGCTTCAGCGGTACCGTCGTGAGTGAAAAAGCTCGCGCGCCCCATTTTTTGACGTTGACCTGTTGTTGACCTGTTTCAAACGAGATCGAACTCATGCTCTGTTTTGTGATGGCACTCAAGTCGAAAGCGGTTTCCAAAAATTGGAAACTCGTGAGCGAATTGTTCGAGAACACTCTCTATTCGGCCTACAACCAAATTGACCCTGACTTTCGCATCATCGCTGTCTGTCACGAAATTCCCGAGCTGAAGAGAGACTACGACGATCGCGTCGAACTTTTATCGGTTGATTTTCCGCCTCCGGATGGCAGCATTCGCGCGGAAACCATGAAAGACAAATGGAAAAAAATTTCAGTCGGTCTCATTCGAGCGGGCGAACTCAACCCCGATTTCGTCATGCTGATGGACGCGGACGATTTGGTCAGTCGGCGGCTGTCGCAGTACGTCAACCAACACAAAGACAGCAACGGCTGGATTTTCGACTTGGGCTACAAATATCAGTTCGGCAGCCAGTGGATTTTGC
>JBCBTL010000819.1:0-1667 GCA_039818705.1 Cyanobacteria bacterium J06639_1 | reverse complement strand
AGTAAGTTACCCGTGAGATCAAGAATTTGTAACATTTAGGTCAATTGACAACCTCAACCACAGAAGCAGCTCGTCTGTCAGCGCCCGATACCATTGCATCAGCTCGACGGACGGTCTGGCGTGAGCTGGAGGTAAAGCCCTGGGACGACAAAGAGGGCGATCGCCGTGGCGGACATCAATCCAAAAATAATTGCCATACAAAGCGGGAACCACTGCGCGTCACTGAAGGCAAGTGGAATCAGGCCGATGATTGTGGTGATTGAGGTGGTGAGGATGGGGCGGAGGCGATCGCTAGCTCCCGCTGCCGCCGCGTGACGCACGTCCAGACCTTCCTTGCGACGTTTGTTCATCGTCTCCACCATCACGATCGCGTCGTTGACCACAATGCCAGTCAAGGCAATCACGCCGATCGCGGCGGGGAATGAAAAAGACAGCCCGAGGAAGAAAAAGCCGAAGAGCGTGCCGATGAGGGCGAACGGAATCGTCAGGATGATGATGGCGGGCTGGGTGTAGGAGCCGAATTGCAGCACCAGTACGGCGAAGACTAAGAAAATCGCGACGATTAGCATTTGTCCGGCGGAGCCGAAGGTTTCGCTGCTGGTGTCGGCATCGCCACCGAAGCGGTAGGTGTAGCCGCGCGGCCAACGGGTGGCGTTCTCGGCATCGCTGAGGGTTTCGTCGTACTGCATGGCCTCTAGCTTGGGGGTCAGATCGGCCAGGATTTCGCCGTCATAGAAATTGAGGCCGGGGATGACTTTGGCGAGGACGGTGACGCTGCGCAGGGTGTCGCGGTGGGTGATAGCGAGGGGGACGGCTCCGATGACGGGTTCGAGCAGGGCATCCGCCGGGAGGGTTTCGCCGCTGGGGGTGACAAAGCGCATCGTGGCAAATTCGTCGAGCTGCGAGGGGCCGCCGATCGCGCCTTGTTGAGACGGCCAGCGGGTGCTCAAGCGGATTTCTAAATCTTCTTCACCGCTGCCGATGGGGAAATCGCCGACATCGTTGTCGATCATCAGGTAGCGACCCTGGAGACCCAGTTCGTCTTGGCTGATGCCGTAGAAGTCGAGGGCTTCGCGTTTGGGGACGAGCTTGTAGTCTTCGCGCAAGTTGCCGAGGTCGTCGCGCACGTCCATCGTGCCGGGAATTTCCCGCAGGGCTTGTTGCACCTGACTGGAAATCTGGCGCAGGGTTTGTAAGTTGTCGCCGTAGACTTCGATTTGGATGGGATCGCCCGCTGAGGCGGAGGGATAGGCGGTGCTGAGTACGGCTCCGGGGTAGTCGCGGATGATGGTGGAGTCCAGCTCCTGTCTGAGGTCGCGGACGTACTCGAAAGAGTCGCGATCGCGCTCTTCGCGATCGACAAATACCGCCGATACCCCGACGAAATAATCGGCATTCCTCGGTTTCAGTTCGGTGGTGCTGACCAATGTGCTCCGCTGTCCGGCCAGTTTGACCACGCTTTCAAACACGCGATCGCCATTCGGGTCGCTGTAGGCGCGCAGAAATTCCCCCACGCGATCGGCCACTTCTTGAGAGGTCGCCAGGGTAGCGGCTGGGGGCAGCTCGACGTTGACGCTCAGCTTGCTCTCATCGGTGGTGGCGAACAGCGACACGGGAAGTTGACTGAAGGCGACGATCGCTAACACGAACAACCCGATCGCCCCTAG
>JBCBTL010000818.1:0-1670 GCA_039818705.1 Cyanobacteria bacterium J06639_1 | reverse complement strand
CGCTATCGAGAGCATGGGTTCAGCAACATGGCTCAGGCGCAGCGGCGCTGCTCTCAGTCCTGGAGCATACTTCGCTCGCTATTTGAATGAAATAGCCCTGCTCAGGCTGAGATGTTCATGGCCGGAAATGAATTCGAGATGAACTCCAGCAAGGTATTGGTTTTGGCGCAGTCTAGCGGTTGTAGTGCCTACGATTGTGAGTTTGTCTCATTGGCTCAAACCTTCAATACGCAACTGATTACGACGGATAAGAAGCTGATTAAAGCTTTCCCAAAACAAGCTGTTTCTGCGAGGGCTTATATTGAAGAGAATTGCTGACTAACAACAGTTGAGAATGCGATCGCTTTTCCCCCACGCAAAATAGTTCGCGAGCCTTTCGGGGGGAGGCAGGTCGCTGGTGGGTACGGAAGAAGATGCAGGTTTTGAATAAACCGATAGTCCCGCTGATTCTTGCTGAGTAGGGCGAGATTCTCGGCGATCGCTGTGGCTGCGATGAAGGCATCAGGGATGAGCAATCCGTGGCTGAGCCGATAGGTTGTGACGAGTTCGAGGGCTTTGCTGGACACCGCTATGTTGACGTGAAGAAGTTGAAATCTGCCCAGGAATTGGTTCAATTGGTTGAGTTCAGTTTTGTTACGACAACCGACGATCAGTTCCATATGGGTAAGGACGGATATGGCGATCGCTGAGTGTATGGAGACGACGCGCAGGTGTTCGATAGCGATCGCCTCTCCATTAGCGATGTCGATGAGAATATCTGTATCTATCAGGATGTCGGACACGTTAGCGAGTCCATTCTGTTTGGCGCAGCGTGCGTACCCAGGCTGTGCTGTCTTCCGTTTCAGGGCGATCTTTCCACATGCCGACGAAGGGGGCATTGGCTAAGTCTTTGAGGTCGGTGGGTTGGTGGCGAGATTTGAGGAAACTGATGTAAGCGTAAACCGCGCGGCGGTCGGCTTGAGAAAGCGCTTCAATTTCTTGCCTGAGGGTTTCAAGTTCCATTAGTTTGGGTCGGTCGGAAGAGTGGGTGCAAAGAGTGAAATGCTTGCGGTGCTTTGCTCAGCTTAGCCTTAGAGAGAAGGCGATCGCCTTTCCCCCCACGCGATCGCCTCCCACTCCAGAGCGCGACTCTAAAGGAGTCAAGGCGCTGGGGAAATTCTCGTGACGAACGTGGCAACGGAGTACGAGCACGTTGTTTTGGATGAGAATGGCGTGCCGACGATTGAGGGCAGCACGATGAAGGTGTTGGAGTTGGTGACTTCGCATTTGGCGTATGGCTGGAGTCCTGAAGAGTTGCATCTTCATTACCCGCATATTGCTCTGGGCAAGATTTATTCGGCGTTGGCGTACTATTGGGATTTTCGTGAGGAGTTAGATGCGGATATGCGGGCGAGGTTGGAGAAGAGCGATCGCCTGAGAGAATCGGCTCCGACTTCGCGGGTGGAGCGATCACTTTAGGAGTGTAGATTACAAGTGTGAGCATAAGGTGTTAGGGCACAGTAATATATCAACCCATCCAAGTGGAAGCAATATTCGATGTATCTCTAGGGGAGCTCTATGGTCTAGGCAAATGAAGTGTGACTACATCAGGATTACGAATGCGAGGATTGACACGCAAATGTAAAAAAGTGTAAGAAGACTGAAAGAGTAAATATCTTCTGAACTAATAA
>JBCBTL010000817.1:0-1671 GCA_039818705.1 Cyanobacteria bacterium J06639_1 | reverse complement strand
CTGCCACGCGCTCACCAAGGTAGGAGCTAGTTCGAGGGCGCGATCGTAAGCTGCCACCGCATCGCGATCGCGTCCTAACTGAGATAAAGCATCCCCCCGACTCTGCCAAACCGCTTCCCGCTCGGGCTGATGTCGCAATACGCGATCGAATGCCTCCAGCGCCTCCTGCGTGCGCTCCAGTTTCATCAGTGCCGTGCCGCGATTCTGCCACGCTTGGTAGTAGTCAGGTTTGAACCGCAGGGCACGATCGTAGGCCGCGAGAGCCTCATCGTACCGACCCAGCGCGAAAAGAGTCACCCCCAAATTGCGCGCAGCTAGATGATGCTCGGGTTCGAGGACGAGGGTGCGTTCGAGAGAAATCATGGCCTCGGGCAAGCGGTTCAGCCGAATCAGGGCAATGCCCTGGTGATACCAAACCACCGCTCGGTCAGGGGTAAGCGCGATCGCCCGCTCGTAAGACTCGACCGCATCGGCAAAATGTCCCAACGTTGCCAGCGCCACTCCGCGATTGTGCCAAGCCTTGCCGTAGTTCGGATTGAAGGCAAGGGCGCGATCGTAGGCCTCAACAGCCCGCTCATGTTCTCCCATCGCAACGCGAGCGTTTCCCTGTTTGTACCAAGCTTCGTGCGCGTTCAAAAAATGTCGGGGCGATCGCTCCAAATACGCCATCGGGAATGTCGAGGGCTCGCTAGTGTTCCCTGACTCAGGACTGATGAGAGTCGCCCCAGTTCCTGACGGTTCCAGGCCAGATAGCTCGACCGGACAAGCAGCAGCACCGCACTCGATGGCTCCCGCGATCGCCAACGCTAACCAAACAGACATAGCTCACCCAAGAGTCGGTGCCGTGGATACCTGCATTCTTAGGGTGCCCGAGCTATGTCGGGTTACGTACAGGTGTTTGCACACATACGCTAACGAATTCAAGTTAAAAGTGCGACTCCTCCTATCTGGAAGCGTCGCACTTTTGCGTAAGATTACTTGACATCGGTATCCCTCAGCAGGGTAGAGCGATCGCGTGCGGCCTCTCCACTTTGCCCCGAGACTCTGGTTTATCCCTGCTGCTCGCGCGGGGTGGCATTGCCGCCACGCAGCACGTCAGCAATCATGCCGTCTACCGAATATTCACCGCCGCCGCAAACTGCGAAAAAGGCGAAACAAGCTGCATACAGCAAGGAGCGCTCCAAATAAGGAATGCTAAAGCCAGCTACCAAAACGTGGTGGTAGATCGCCACGAGCATCGTGCTCATCAACGCCAGAGCCGCAGGACGAGTTAATACGCCGAACGCCAACAGCGGCGCACCCAGCGTTTCAGCCAGTGCTGCACAGTATGCAAAAAAGACGGGGTAAGGCAGACCCAACGCCGAAACGTAGGCGTCCGCAAAACTCTGAATGTCAGCCAACTTATCGAACCCGTTGTGAACCATCACAACGCCAGCGATGACGCGCAGAATAGCCCACACCGACTGAAACAAGGCATCGTTATCGCTACGCTTGGCGCTGAAAACCAACCGAGCTGTGCCACCGAACCAACCACTTCCACTCATGCCCAAGCCTCAAAAACTCAAATTAACTTTACAATTTTTAATATAACAAATGCTAATTGACAACCGATCTACTACGAGTTGTATTTTTGGACGCGTGGGCTAAAGCGAACTTCTAGAAGGACTTCAG
>JBCBTL010000816.1:0-1672 GCA_039818705.1 Cyanobacteria bacterium J06639_1 | reverse complement strand
GGCATCGAGCAACTGATCGGGTATGCACGCATCGGCGATTTCGTCGTCGAGGGCGCGCGGCCAACCGGCACCGACGTTTTCATTGGAGATGTAGCCGCTGAAATCTTGGTTGAAGCGGTAGATGACCATGCGATCGCATTTCAACAGTTGTCGCGCGTCACCCAAGGTCTTCGCGAACACTTCCTGACGCTGCTCTTCGGTAAACACCGCAGCGCCCGTCACGTCCGCCAGTAGTCCAGCTTGTTCCACCGAAGACGATTGCTCTTTCACCAGGACTTCAAGGCGGGAAGCCATCTCGTTGACGTTGTTGCCCAGCATGGCAAGCTCGTCACTACCCTTGATTTGCAAGCGCGCGTCCAGATCGCCGCGACCAATTTTGTCCACTGTCGATGCTGCAGCCAAAACGGGACGAATCGCTTTCCGAGAGAGAAAAAGGGCAATACCTGCCACGCCCAAGGCCACGGGAAGAATGGTCGTACCCAGAATCAAGCCCAGGTTGCGTGCCGGTGCAAACGCCTCGTTCTGAGCTTGAGATAAGAACATACCCCAACCCAAGTCGTCAGCGGTCGAGCGGCTTTCTTCCACCGCTGCATAGCTGACTACGACGCGATCGCCATCAGTGACATCTTTCGCGCCCACCAGGGTGATCACGTCTAGCAGACCATCTGCCCCAGCTTCATTGCCGCGATCGCTTTCATCACCCAGTGCTTCGCCGTGGTAATGGACTTGCACTTTTTGACGCAAATCGGCGAGTTCAACGACCTCTGCGCCCGAGTCCTGGCCGATCAGATCGTCTTCTTCGGCGATGAAGAATTTACCCGAGTTGTTAATCAGTCCGAATTCGTACCCTTCTTCCTCCACGTGCTCGAAGATGTCTTCTAGCGAGTTGGAGGGGAGGCGAGTGCGCAGGATCCCGATCGTCTCGCCCGTCACGTTCTGCTTGATCGGCACTGCCATCTCAATGCTGACGCGCCCCGAAGACTCAGAGACCGTGGGGTCTTTGACCGAAATATCTTGGGTGGCAATCGCGTTGTCGAAGAACGGCGTGCCTTTGAGATTGCCTCGGAAGGGACGGGGCGACTTGGACTGGAACAGCGGATTGCCAGCCAAATCGAACACCACAACGCTGTCGTAGTCGCCCTTGGTGTCGATAAACGTGTTCAGCATCGCCACTTTTTCTTGGGTGGTGGCGATCTCGCTCAATCTCGGGTTCGTCAGCAGAGGAGACGCCGCCAACGAGCGCGCCTCACTAATGCGATCGCGAGCGTAAATACCCACTTCCTGGGTCAATTCCAGCAGCAGTGATTCCTGCGTCTCAATAATCTGATCGCGCACCGATCCGCGCGACTGCACGAACGCGACCACCCCCACCAAAAATGCAGGCACGACCCCCAGCGCCACCGCCGCGAAGGTCGCTTTTCGCTGCAGGCTCTGCTGATTCCAGGTCTGTAATACCCCGGCAAATGCACCACCGCTAGCGCTCGGCACAGAAGGCTTGGGCACGTTCGTCAGCGGTCTCGTTGCTGCTGTCTTTGCCGTACTCAGCGCTGATTTGGCCGACTGCATCGGTTTCGTGGCCGCAGCCCCCGCTGGTGCCGCTGACTTCGAGGTCGATGCTGGCTTGGCGGTTTTGGCTGCAGACGTTCCGTTTTTGCCATTTGTTGGCGTTGGA
>JBCBTL010000815.1:0-1679 GCA_039818705.1 Cyanobacteria bacterium J06639_1 | reverse complement strand
GTCTTACGTTCAGAAAGCGGTGATTCGACCCTTCGTGCAGGGCGCTTCGGCGACCGTCTTTGGTGCTTTGGGTAGTGCGTTGGGGTTGCCAGCGGCTTCGGTGCAGGTGCGCGGTTCTGAAACTGAAGTGCGGCTCGACGGCGGCTCCATCGACGCGAGCGGCGCGGTCAATATTGCCTCGAATTCGGCGGTAGATAGCAGCCTCGAAGCCATCAGCGTGGTGTCGGGGGGACTGTCGCGAGTTGCTGTGGCTTTTGGATTTGCCACGGGTAAAGCGAATACGACGATCGCCGGGGGCACCACCATCAATGCGGGTGGCGACGTTGAGGTGCTTTCTGACGTCACGACGACGAACGTGGCGCGATCGAAAGTGCTGGGCAATATCTTGTCTCCGTTCGGGGTTCCCGCGAACGCGAACGAGTCTGGCTTCTCGTTCTCCTTTGCCAAGTCGGATACCGTGTCTCGGGTGAACGTGGGCAGTGGCTCGACGATCGCGGCTCCTACTGGGAACGTGACGGTCAATGCCACGGGTGTGGTTGACAGTCGAGCGCTCTCGAAAACCCAGATTTTCATCGACGGTCGTGCTGGGGTTGGGGTTGGGGTCAATCTCGACAACACGGAAATCGACGCGACTGTGAACGGCACGATTACCGCTGGCGGCGCGTCTGAGAGTAAGGCGATCGACTTGAGCCAAGTGGATGACGCCAGCAACACGATCGCCTTCTCCGACCCCCACGGCTACCAAACTGGGGATGAAGTTACCTACAGCAACGGCGGCGATTCCGACATCGGCGATCTGGTCGGCGACACCGTTTACAAAGTCACCGTCATCGACGACAAGACGATTCGCCTGTCGGAAGTTTTGCCGTTCGATATCGACAATTCCGGGGTGAACTCGGATGTCGAACACGCCCTCAGCGAGCAGAAGATCCTCACGTTTGACGGCTCCGATCCGAACGTGTTGGATGTGGCGACGGGCATCTTTACCGTGGCCGATCACGGACTGTTGCAGGGTCAGCAAGTGACCTACGTGGCCGACCCCAATGGCGACGGCAGCAACGATGAACCCAACATCGACGGATTGGGCACGACCGACCAGTATTACGCGATCGTCCTGGACGACAACACCTTCCAGTTAGCGGCAACGATTGACGATGCGGCGTCGGGAACGGGGCTGATTTACGGTGGGCTCGGGTTGGGCACGCAGCACGATTTGGTGTTCCGCAGCCGCCAGCTCGAAACCACCGACTTCGCGCCTGGTAGCGATGACGTGTCCGATTTTGTGGACGACACGGCGGACACGATCGCGATCGCCGATCACGGCTTCTACACGGGTCAGTATTTGCAGTACGAAGTCGAGTCGGGCAGCACTGAAATTGGCGGTTTGACCGACGGACGCGGGTACTTCGCGATCGTTCTGGATGAAAACACGATTCAACTGTCTGAAACTTACGACGAGGCGGTCGGTGGGGTTCCTACCATTGCGGTGGCTCCAGTCGATTTCACCAGTGAGGGCGCGGGGTCGGATCATGCGTTCGAGTTCGAGGCGAGTACGCTGCGCTTCGATCCGTCGGACAACGCGATCGTAGATAGCAGACTGGATACCTTTACGATCGCCAACCACGGGTTCGAGACGGGCGATGCTGTCTTTTACGAAACCGACCTCAGTTTTGAAGAAC
>JBCBTL010000814.1:0-1683 GCA_039818705.1 Cyanobacteria bacterium J06639_1 | reverse complement strand
ACTGCGGAAACGCTCAAGCAGCTTTATGCTGACGGGCTCAGACAATTCAATCAGGTGGATTTGTTCGGAGCGGTCTTAACGGGCGCGAATTTGAAAGGCATCGACCTGTCCGGAGCGAACTTAACTGGGGCAAATCTGGAAGGAGCAAATTTGGAGGGCGCGCGGCTAATTGGTGTCGATCTCTATCGGGCAACGCTCACCCAAGCTCAGTTAAGCTACGCTCTGCTCGAAGGTGCCAATTTGGAAGTGACGAAGCTAGACGGAGCGGACTTGAGCAACGCAACCTATGATGCTGCGACTCGATTTAGTCCGGGGTTCGATCCGCTCGCGGCGGGCATGCAACGCGGTGGCAGCGGGTCACAGTTCGAGGTTGAGTCCGTACCGACAGCGCCGTCACGTCCCGAGCCTAAAGACGTGTTCGGTTCGGCAGCGGTGGCTTCTGCGCCAGCCAGCCCCAAGCCACCAGCACCCAAACGGCAGTGGATGTATCGCGGGCGGCTTGTCAGCGGTTAGCAGTCAGGAGTCGGTGGCAGGCGATCGCTCTCTCCATAGTCTAGGAAACCGATTCGCGCTGCTTCAGCGTCCGCGAGTCTACTGGTCTTGCCTTTTTGCCGCCCACGAACCAACGACCGACGCGCTTGAACAGGCTTTGCAGGCGATCGATGTAGGTGAAAATTACCGGGACGATGATGAGGGTGAGCAGCGTCGAGGTCGAGAAGCCGCCGATGACCGCGATCGCCATCGGGCTGCGGGTTTCGCCTCCGGCACCGAGTTCGAGCGCGATCGGCACCATCCCGGCCACAGTCGAAATGGAGGTCATTAAAATCGGGCGCAGACGGGTAATGCCAGCCTCAGCCACGGAGTGAAACAACGATTTGCCGTGCTGTTTGGCAATTAGGGCGTAGTCCACGAGCAAAATCGCGTTTTTGGTCACCAGACCCATCAACAACACCACACCAATCAGCGCGAACAATCCCAGCGCTTTTTGGGTCACCATCAGCCCCAACAGCGCGCCCCCAATCGAGAGCGGCAGCGCCATCATGATGCTGAAGGGATAGATGAAGTTGTTGTAAAGCAATACCAACACGGCGTAGATCATCACGACCGCCGTTCCCAGCGCTAAGCCGAAGCGACTGAAGATATCTCGCATGATTTCTGCATCGCCCGAGGGTTCTTGGCTGACATCGGGGGAGAGACTTTGCAGGGCGGGTAGCTCGTTGACAGCTCTGACCGCTTCTCCCAGAGCAATGCCTTGCAGGTTGCCTTCTACAGAGACTTGACGAGAGCGATCGAAGCGAGAGATTGAGGCGGGGCCACTGCCGAATTCGATATCAGCAACTGCCACTAGCGGGACGAGCGTGCCGTCCGTCGCGGGAACGCGCAAGGCTTCGAGGGTGGCAATGTTGTCGCGGAATTCGGGGGCGAGCTGGACGCGAATGGGAATTTGGCGATCGGGGAGATCGAATTTGGCGGAGTTCGACTCCGATGCGCCGATGGTGGCGAGAGATGCCGTACGAGCGATCGCCTGAACGGTCACGTTGCGATCGCCCGCACGCTCGGCAGGCGATCGGCCACCGCAACGACGGCTGCACCACCGAGGGAGTGTCCGACGAGGAGGGAGGCGGCAGCATAATTGTCCTCAAGCCACTGGGCAGCCGCTTCGAGGTCGGCCAGATTGGTCGA
>JBCBTL010000813.1:0-1684 GCA_039818705.1 Cyanobacteria bacterium J06639_1 | reverse complement strand
AAACTAAAGCCCACGTCCAACGAATCCGGGTCGGCCAGCTCGATCGCGATCGGGTCGTCGCGCCAGGGGTGAAGACTGGATTTGACCCCCGGAAATTCGCGTCGAAAAGCAGCCATCGCGGTCGCCATTTTGGTAGCAGATTCCAGATCTTTGAGGCTGTCGGCTGCGTTCATCGTTGGGACTCCCTCACTGCTCGTCGGCTACCCGCTTAGCTATGAGTATCAATCTCTATCATGACGCTATGTTATCTCAGCTACATGTCTCACATCTTTTACGGTTCGATCGCGATCGGCCATTCCGGTTGCAATGGGCAGACCCCAACCTCCTACAATGCCCGTGATGTAAGTAAGAGAAGATATTCATGTCTGACACCTCTTCCACTCCTGATACGAATCCTGAAACAAAAGGAGCAGATGCGGTTGATGCGGCGATCGCCAAAGGACTCGACCTCGACGGATCGCCCATTCCTCCCGCCAAACTCGATTTGTATACCAAGGTGATGGGGTTTGAAGCCGGTCGCCAGCGCAGCGGTGTCACCAACACGATGCGATCGCGAATCGTCCGCATCGGCGCGAAGCACCTGCCCCAAGCAGAGCTAAACCAAATGTTGCTCGACGCAGATTTCCCTCCCCTCAAAGAGAAGGAAATCGCGTTTTACTACGGCGGCAAGTAGGTTAGCTCGCTCGTGCAGATACTAGGCAGTCGCAGGAACGCGCGCCAAAATCGCCTCGGCTGCCAGCTTGCCGGAGATCGTCGCACCTTCCATGCTGTCGATGTAGTCCTGAGCCGTATAGCTGCCCGTCAGGAAGAAATTGGATACCGAAGTTGCCTGCTGCGGTCGATTCGGGTCCATGGCGGGAGCCTCGCGGTACAGCGATTGTGCCAGCTTCACGACGCTGTACCAGGTCATATTCAGCTCGCGAGCGGATGGAAATAGCTCCTGCACTTGCTTGAGGACGTGCTGCGCGATCGCCTCATTGCTTTGCTTGATAAACGGGTCGCCAGGGGTAAGCACGAGCTGCATCAACGACCCTTGCCCTTCGCGGTAGTAGTCGGTAGGGCTGGTTAGCGCCAAGTCGGCAAAACAAGAAAAATCGGCATCGGCGGTGTAAAGCAAATTATCCATCCCGATGGCAGACGCTTCTTCGGAGGCTGTCTTCGCTTCACCAGACAGTTCGGTCACCCATCCGTCAAACCGCAGTTGTACGGTGACCACGGGGACGGCAGAAAGCTTGTAAATGTTCTCGAACTCAGGCCACTTCCGCCAGTGCTGCGGCAAGATTCGCTGTACGCCAGGCACGGCAGCGGCACAAACGTAGATATCTGCCGTGACGATCTCGTCGTCGGTCAACTTTAATCCCGCCACGGTTTCGTTGCCTTCCGCGTCAGCCTCGGTAAGAATTTCGCTGATGCCGCGCCGCAAGTGGAGTTTGCCACCGCGATCGCGAATGTACTCGACGATGGGCTTGGTCAAAAACTGGTCGGGCGAGCCTTCCAGCATCCGCATTTTGGACGCTTCGGTTTTGGCCGCGAAGAACATGAAGATGGTCAACATGCAGCGCGCCGAAATGTTCTCCGTGTCGATGAACCCCAGCGCGTAAGCGATCGGGTTCCACATCCGATCCAAGCTGCCCTGCGAGCCGCCGTGACTGCGAAACCAGTCGGCAAAGCTCACGCGATCGAG
>JBCBTL010000812.1:0-1691 GCA_039818705.1 Cyanobacteria bacterium J06639_1 | reverse complement strand
CACATAACCGTTCTCGATGGGCATATCGACGGCGCGGTCGGTGGGCGAAATCATGCGTGCGGACGTGATGTGGGCACACAAGAGTTCGTCGGGGATATAGTAGTCGCGCACGAGCCGCGGTGGGATTGCGCCGCCGCAGGGTTTTGCATTGTCCAACTTGCGTTCGAATAGGTATGTCTCGATACCCGCTTTTGCTAACCCTTCTGCCGCGCTAGCGCCCGCAGGGCCGCCGCCGACTACTGCCACTCGTAATGCCACCTTCGTCCTCCAGGGTCTGCAAACTCAGCGATGTTTAGCCAGAAGATTGAGTCGCGATCGCGCCCAAAACTGCGCCACGCCCGCGCATCCTATCACGGCTTTTCAGGCGGGCTGGAGCGAGCGTAACAACTTGCTTGGCTTCTCTCGCCAGACGCCCAAATTCCGCAATATTTGTTCAACAAATCCCAAACAAAAATTCACAAAATAGGCGATCGCCTTTCCTCTAATCCAAGAGAGAGCGATCGCCTGCGCAAGTCTTCAAGATCGAGCTAGGGGGATTAAGCCAACACCTGTTTGAAAGCATTGAGGAGGCGATCGACGTTCTCGGGCTGGCTGTTATAACCCATCAACCCAACGCGCCACACCTGACCTTTCAGCTCGCCCAAACCGCCGCCGATTTCGATACCGTGTTCGTTCAAGAGTTTGCCAGAGACCGCCTTACCGTCTACACCGTCAGGAATGCGCACGGTGGTGAGGGTGGGTAAACGATAGGCGCGATCGACGTGACAGGTCAGTCCCATAGCTTCCAGTCCGTCCCACAGCCGTTCGGCGTTGGTTTGATGGCGCTCCCAGCGGGCTTCGAGACCTTCTTCTGCTAGCAAGCGCAAGGCTTCGCGCATGGCGTAGTTCATATTCACTGGAGCCGTGTGGTGATAAGTGCGATCGCTTCCCCAATACTGGCTCACCAGCGACATATCTAAATACCAGTTCGGCACGGGACGCGATCGCTTCTGTAGTTTCTCAACGGCTCGCGCGCCCATCGTGAACGGCCCCAAACCGGGAGGGCAGCTCAGCCCTTTTTGGCTGCAACTGTAAGCCATGTCGATGCCCCATTCGTCCAAGAACAGCGGCACGCCACCCAAACTGGTGACGGTATCGACAAGTAACAGGCAGTCGAACTCGCGGCAAAGATCGCCCACTCCTTCTAAGGGCTGACGCGCGCCCGTCGAAGTTTCTGCATGGACGAGCGCCAAGATTGCCGGACGGTGCGTTTCGAGTGCGGCTCGCAGTTCTTCGAGTGAAAAGACTTTGCCCCAAGGCTGATGCAGCGTTTTCACCTCCGCTCCGTAGCGCCCCGCCATATCTACCAAGCGATGGCCGAAATAGCCGTTTACCCCGATGACGACCATATCGCCCGGTTCGATCGTGTTGGCGAGCGTGGCTTCCATCGCCGCGCTGCCCGTGCCGCTGACTGGAATGGTAAGTGGATTTTTCGTCTGCCACGCATAGCGCAGGAGTCCCTGCACTTCATCCATCAGCGCTACGAAGCTGGGATCGAGGTGGCCGACGGGAGGTAGGCGCAGCGCGTCGAGCACTTGCGGATCGGCGTTGGACGGCCCCGGCCCCAAAAGCAGGCGTTCCGGCACGCTCGTGGGAACTAAGGTCGTCCGAAACGTCTCATCCACAGTCAATTTAGGGGAAACAGGAGCAGC
>JBCBTL010000811.1:0-1693 GCA_039818705.1 Cyanobacteria bacterium J06639_1 | reverse complement strand
ATCGTGCAGTGTCCGGCCACCAATCCCAAGGCGGGCACGCTCAGCAAATGTACGCGCCGCCAGTTCGCACCCAACGCTTTCTGGGCGCGATCGAAACTCGTGAGCGCCGCAGGCATCATGCAGCCAAACGCCGCAGCTCCCAGCCAAATCCCCACCTGCTGAGCGGGGAGGAGAAAGGCGATCGCCTGCCAATTCCAATCCCAGTTGTGCGCCACGGCGTGTAGCACGTGAACGCTCGCCAACACGAACGCCCCCACCCCGAGTCCGCGTCGGTACTCTAGTAGGCTCGGCCAGACGACTCTCAGCGGACGAGCGACCAATGCCAAAGCCAGCAGAAGCACCGAGCCGTATCCTGAATAGTCCGCCACCATCGCGTCGCCCGTGCGGGCGATCGCCAGCAAGCCCACGCTCAGCGTGACCCATCCCCCCAACCGATAAAGCTGACTGCGGCGATCGCGACTCAGCCGCGAAGCCGAAAACCCCAATCCCACCATGGTCGGCATCGTCCCAGCGCCAAAGGCCAGCATCGTCGCCGCCCCCTGCCATAGCTCCCCTGTTTCAGCCGCTTTCAACTGAGCTGCATACAAAAAACCGCAGGGAATCAATCCCCAAACCAGTCCCAGCGCCGCCGGAGTCCACCAGCGATCGCCTTCAGCCAGGGTCATCATGGCAACGTTGAGGCGATCGTGAAGCTGCCCCCGTGCCATCGGATGCAGCAGCGGAATGCGCGGCAGCAACCCCGGACAAATTTGCACCAGCCCGAACCACACCAGCAAACTGCCCGCCACCAGCGTCAAACCGCGCCGCAGCGAACTGCCGATGCCTGCAAGCTGCCCGCCCGCCACCAGCACCGACCCTAATCCGCCAATTGCAGCCCCCAGCAGGGCGTAGCTGAGGATGCGCCCCAGATTGAGCAGTAGGTGAAAGCGCAACTGCTGCCCCCACGGCAAGCGGGCTTCAGACTGACTGGACAGCGCAAACGCCGCCGTCAAGGGGCCACACATGCCGACGCAATGACCGAAACTGCCCAAAAATCCGATGCCAGCAATAAGGATGAAATCGAGCATGGGCGATCGCTAAACGTCTGGAAGCCAACGAGCACGGGAGTCCCGTTCCAAAAAGTGGTTAAGGAACCTCGATAGTAACGACATCACCGATAACCTCGCCATTCAGGGTCAGATCTTGGTGGTCGTTGGCATTGAGAGTCACCTTGAGTTCGTTCGCTCCGGACGGCAGCTCGCTTAGGTAGTACCAGGAGCTGTACAGCCGCGTCAATTTCTCGCCATTCACGTACAGATGCGCGTGTCCTTCCGTTTGCAAACTGGTTTCGTTCACGGTTTCTGGGGCGTAGCTGAAATTCGTCAGCTTCGTGTGTACGTTCCAGCCCCGCACGGCATCTTCGGTAATGAGCAGTTCGACCGCAGGAATGGGGATGTCACTCGACACTTCCATCGCCCCGTGGGAGTGACCTGTCCCGTGTGCGCGATCTGCCCCGTGCGAGTGACCGCCAGACTCCATGCCCGAGTGCTTCATATCGCCGTGATTCATGTCGCCGCGATTCATGTCTCCATGATTCATCTCGTCACGACTGGCAGCATCTGCGATCGCCTCCGCCGGTTTCGCTCCGTGGGAATGGTCGTGTTGGGCACTTGCAGAAGTGTGCCCGTAGCAGCCGAACGTCAAGCCAGCTAGC
>JBCBTL010000810.1:0-1697 GCA_039818705.1 Cyanobacteria bacterium J06639_1 | reverse complement strand
TGAGGGTGAGATCGATCGCCTGAGCCTTGTCGGCTTTGGGGGTGAGGCGATTGAGCAAGGGAATCTTGCCGCCCAGTTTGCTGGCTAGCGCTGCGGTTCCGAGGGCGCTGCCGGTGCTGTCGATGGTTTGGTACAGCCAGAGTGCCGTCTGATAGCCTTCGGCTTTGTTGTTAAAAAGCTGGATGGCGCGATCGCCAATTTGTTGCACCATCGCCTCATCGGTTTCGCGAGTGACGGTGCGAATCGTGTTCTCAAATCCGACTAAGTTATCCCACTCGCCCGGCAGCGCGAAGTCGAGGGCGCGCAGCGTGAATACGGTGAGATTGCGAGTCGGCAGCTCGTTTACGAGCTGGTAAATCGATTTAGACATGGCATCAACCCCAAAAGTACGATCGCTTCAAGCCCGCAAAGCATCGAGCTTGACTGATAACCTGCAGCTCGCAGCTTACTCGGCAAGCTGAGCTAACCCGTCGAGGTCGAAGCGACCGAGCCACTGCTCGCGATCGCCCTCTGAAAACTCGTCGCTGCGGGAGAGCACTTTCACTTGCAGGCGATCGCCCACCAACACTCCGGTGGCCGTACTGCCAATCGTGGCAGCAGGATATCCCGCGATCGACTGACTGCTAGCGCGATATTTTTCGGCAGCGTTGGGGTTGGAAACCGTGTCGGATACCGACAGCATGGCGAGTTCCGCGCCATCTTTTTTCAGCTTGGCTTCGGCAAACCCGCGCTTTTCTTGGGTGTAGATGCGCTCGTAGCCGTCGCCCTCGTCCGGGAAATAAGCATTGAACTGACTGCCTTGGAGAATGTCACCGCGATCGACTTGGGCGGGACTATCGGCGGCGGGTTGATCCCAGCGGGATTCGGTTTGAGGCGCTCCACAAGCAGTGACGAACAGCAGCAGAGCCAGCAGGCTCGCAATCCAGGTTCGGGAGCGGCGCGTAATGAATGTCATGGTCTGATGGGTCTCGTCGGATGGCTCTCGTCAGGTTCTCGATACCGAGATTCGGTTGCATGTTGGTTGCCTAGTGGATGCACCGAGCAGACGCGAAACCAACCGCATCAGTCTGGGGAGTATCCTCTAGCAAACTCTCCTGTCCATGGTAGATCGGAGCCCGCTTCGAGCTATCCCGCTTGAAGTGGATGCCCCTTGGATATCTTGCTCATCTGCTTTGTGACGTATCGATGGTGGGGCAGCTCTTGCATCACAATGTTTGGCGACGCTACTCTGCTATCGAGCCTTGCGAGTTCGAGCGCATTTGCGGCGTGGCGGCACTTTGGGCTCCCCTGCGAGGCGAAACAGCGGGTGGAGCGATCGGTTGACCGTTATTTGAAGGCTTTAGCAGAGAGGCAGACGCGATCGCGCAAGTCAACTGCTTTGGTGATAGGTGTATGACTATCCAGGTTTGAATACCAGACTTTATTGCATGTCTGCGACCTCTTCTCTCTATCTTTTCGTCCTCGGAGCCCTGGTTTTGGGCGCGGCGATCGCGCTGCTAACCAACGTCGCTTTCGGTCTGTACGCGATCATGCGGGCATTCTCTGCGGGACAATTCGCGATTGGGGCGATCGCCGTTTTGCTACTTCTGGCGTGGTTATTCGGGAGTTTCGTGACGCTATTTGCGTTTTACATTTCCAACTTCGTAGAGTCGAGCGTATTCAAAATTTTGCTGGTGCTCGGGTACGAACTGGTCGGG
>JBCBTL010000809.1:0-1702 GCA_039818705.1 Cyanobacteria bacterium J06639_1 | reverse complement strand
GAACCGCCGTAGATTTCGTCGTTTCCCGCGCCGCCGTAAATGTCGTCGTTACCGTCGTCGCCAGAGAGAAAGTCATCGTCGGCTTTGCCGTCGAGTACGTCATTGCCGTAGCCACCGTAAACGGTGTCCTGACCTGCTCCAGCCACAATCGTGTCGTTGTTGCCGAGGTTGGGATCGACTCCAGGAGCGATCGCGATCGGATCGTCGTCCGTCGAATCAGAATCGCCCGCTTGGTTGTCTGGATTGAGGGGGTCGCTCGGATCGGCTACGCCCACGTATGCCCCCGAAGAACCGTCGCCGAAAAGCGCGTCGTTGCCCTCGTCGCCATCGAGAAAGTCATTGCCGTCGTCGCCTTGCACCCAGTCGTCATCGGCGCGGCTGGCTAAAAAGTCTGCGCCGTTGCCGCCGTAGAGGGTGTCTCGACCGATGCCCGCGTAGAGCGTGTCTTGGCCGTCGCCACCCGAAAGCGTGTTGTCGCCCGACTCGCTCCAGAGAAAATCGTCCCCCGATTCGCCCGCGATCGCGTCGTTGCCGCCACCGCCGTCGAGTACATCTGTTCCCGAGCCGCCGAAGAGTTGGTCGTTGCCGAGTCCCGCGTTGAGGACATCATTTCCGCCATCGCCGAACAGAAGATCGTTTCCCGCACCCGAAGTCAAAAAGTCGGGTGCTGTCGATCCCTGCACGACAGTATCCGTATCCGTTGCCATGATGCTTGCTGTCCGAAGAGTAGATGAGTGCGGGCGTGCCGTCGCGGAAAATTGCACTATTGCGAAAAAAATTGCACCGCAGCAGCCCGCGATTCTAAGGTGTTCGGCGAGAGTGAAACCAAAGTAAATACTCGGATTTTATGGAATAAAACTTTGCTGCGGTCGCTTTGGCAACTCGGGAGGGGCGATCGCGGGAAACCCACCCTGAACGGCAACAGTGAAACGCGGGTCAATGGAAAAATCTCCATCCTGTGTTCCCCCTCGTTTCACCAGACTGCAATACACCTGAAATCGACACATCTCGGCTGTCGATCGCGATGGCTGGGTTTGAGATATTAAATTGAGGATTGACTATGAACACCCAGCCCTACGTATTGCACGTCACCTGCCGCAATCCCGACGCTGCGGTGACTGACGTGCTCGACCTGCTGCACGCATCAGACCTAAGCGATACTCATACCTTCGGCGTGTTGGAAACCGATTGCTCCGCGATCGACTGGGATGCCGTAACGCAAGAATTCCGGCGCGCCTGCATCGCTTTCATTCACATTCCCGTCGCGATCGCCACCCTTCCCACCATTCAAGAATTCGGACGCCTAGCCGCCCGTTTCGGCTGCACCACCGTCCTCGTCGATAGCGTTCATTCTCCCAGCCTGACCCGCGCCCAGGGCATCCAGCCGCAATGGTTGCAGTGGCTCTTTCAGGCTGCCAGTCAATGCGTTCACTGCATCGCCACTACGTCAGTCGCACAGGGGCAGTGGTTGCAGACGTTTCTCGATGCTTGCAAAGTGAAAGTCGTCCCCGCCTGCTGCGATTTGAGCGCGTTTCGAGCGATCGCCCCCCGCTTGCGCTTGCCAAAGGGATTGGTGGCCGTGGCTCCCAGTTCTCAGGGCGCGGAGGAGCAGGGGTTCGATACGATTCTGGAGGCCGCCCGCCAATTGCGCGACGTGCCGATACAAATTCTGATCGCGGGCAGCGTTCCCCACGCGGCAGAC
>JBCBTL010000808.1:0-1705 GCA_039818705.1 Cyanobacteria bacterium J06639_1 | reverse complement strand
CGGTAGGCACTAGAAATCATCGCGCGTTAGCGATCGCGCTTGCTCGAAGGTCGCGGCAGCATGAGATAAAGCGATCGCAGGCGGGGGCAACACGCTCTCAGGTGGGGGTAGCGGCGACGTTTGCACCTGTGGGATTGAGTTTGGCGCGGGCACAGCGGAGGCGATCGCGACTGGAGTCGGGCTGGGAGCAGGAGAGGCGATCGGCGCGTCGGCTGGAATGAGTGACAACATTCCGAAGCCCGTCGCCGCCACTGCGATCGCGCTGACCAGCACGAGCAGGATAAATGGGAGCTATGGCGATCGCTTCATAAACCCAGGAATAGCAACTACTTGTTGAGGATTTCGGTGTTGGCAATTTTCCAGTTGCCGCCTTCCCGCTGGAGCGCGTAGCGCACCCGCATGGTGGTGTACTCTTCGCGGCTGGTATCGCGCCGACCGTCCACAAATAGCGAACTGTCTTCAGTAATTTGGACGGCGATGGAGGCGCGGTCGCCCTGCACGGCAAAATTTTCGACGCGATCGACCGATTGCAATCGGTAGCGGTAGTACGCATTATTATTCCGCAGCCATTGAATCGACCCGCCTGGCCCTGCCACTTCGCGATATTGCTCGTCCGCAGTGAGCTGGGCGGCCAGTTGGCGATCGTAGGGGGGCGAACATGCGCGGCTTGCCACCCAGCCAGTTACGCACGACCATGGCTTCTGCTGCCGTTCGCAATGTCAGTCAAGCGAGCGGTTTGCTGCCGTTTTTGCTCATTCCCCAATTTGTCTTTGCGGGAGTGTTGTTCGAGGCGACTGGATTTGCAAGGGTGCTGTCTTGGTTCGCCATCAGTCGTTGGGCGATCGGGGCGTACGGGGCGTTGGTGGATGTGAATGGCATGGTGCTGCCCCCGGTACCGACCTTTGGAGGCCAGGTCGCTCCCCAACCGTTTGCCGAGAATGCAGTTTACGACGCTACGCTCGGGAATCTATATCAAAATTGGCTGGGGCTAGAACTGCACGCGATCGCCTATCTAGCGATCGCCTTTCTCCTCCTCGCTCGTAAAGACCGCCGATGATTCCGGTTGTCCCTCACACTCGTCAAACTCAGGATACGAAGGTGAGTTAATCCCTCTCGGGCGAGAAGCGAGGGTAGTTGCCTTTGGAAGCCTTGGCTGCAATCCGCGTCATGCCCAAACAATTGGCGCAGGGTTTTTGACTTCTCTGATAGCGTTTGAATATTTTGCAGGAAAGCTGGCGAATTTTTTATACATTTTTTACAAAAAAACCGCTCGACCGTAGTCAAGCGGCAAATGGTGTGAGGAGTGAACGGAAACATGCGTCTCCGCTACTTCAATGATAGTTGACGGATCGGAGAACGCCATAGGATTGTGACGTTCTGCTACGAGGTTTGTCGCGATATCTGCAAGCGTAAAAAGACGTGCAACAGTCAGTTCATTGCGCCGTTTTCAGGCGATCGAGGGCAGTTTGCGGGCCGACGACTGAAATCACGGGGTGCCGCAAATACATCTGCGCGACTGAGTGCAGATCCGCAGGTGCGAGCCGGGCAATCAAATCGGGATAAGCAGCATCAAATTCTGCCCCTAGTCCCAAACATTCGTACCATCCCAGCGTTTGCGCCAGTTGAGCGTTGGTTTGTTTGCCCAAAGCATATTGCCCGAGCATTTTGCGCTTCGCACTTTCTACCTCATCACGGTCTAGCGGTG
>JBCBTL010000807.1:0-1707 GCA_039818705.1 Cyanobacteria bacterium J06639_1 | reverse complement strand
GAGGCTATCGGCGAAGCGGCGATCGAACAGAATTTAGAGCAGTTTTTATTAGTTTTGGCCGTGTCGCTCGCAGTCGCCACGCTCTCTCGCATCGTCCCTTGGCTGCGCAAAATTCCCTACACGCTGCTGCTCGTCATCGCCGGGTCGATTCTGGCGTTTCTAGACGTGCGGCTGGTCAATCTCTCGCCCGAGCTAATCCTGCAAATCTTCCTACCGCCCTTGTTATTTGAAGCAGCTTGGAACATTCGCTGGCCGAGCTTGAAACGCAATTTCGCCACCGTGAGTTTGTTCGCGATCGCCGGGGTCATCATCTCGATCTTGGGCATCGGCTGGGCGGTGAATCTTTGGGCGGGACTGCCGTTGGCGATCGCTCTGCTCCTCGGAGCCAGCCTCTCCGCCACCGACCCGGTTTCCGTGGTCGCCCTATTTCGCGAATTGGGAGCCAGCAAGCGCCTCACCATTTTGATGGAGGGGGAAAGCTTATTTAATGACGGCGTGGCAGTCGTCGCGTTCAGCTTGTTGGTGGGTATCCCGCTAGGCATCACCGAGTTTTCGCTCTCGTCCACCATCGCTCAATTTCTCGTATTCGTGGGCGTGGGCGTGGGGCTGGGCAGTCTGATCGGCTTCGGCATCTCGTATCTCACTCAGCGTTTCGACCTGCCCCTAGTCGAGCAGTCTCTCACGCTAGTAGCCGCATACGGCGCGTACCTCGCCACCGAAAAATTAGGCGGCTCGGGGGTAATTAGCGTCGTCACCGTTGGCATCATTCTGGGGAATTTCGGTTCGCGCATCGGCATGAATCCGCGCACGCGGCTGATCGTCTCGGAATTTTGGGAGTTTCTGGCCTTTTTCGTCAATTCCATCGTCTTTTTGTTGATCGGCGATCAAATCGATATCACCAGTCTGAGTCAGAATTTGCCCCTCATTGGCATCACGATCGCCGCTGTGGTGGTGACGCGCGCGATCGCCATCTACGGCCTGTCTGGAGTTAGCAATCTCCTCTTTCGCGCCGACATCGGCTGGAGCAATATGACGGTGCTGTGGTGGGGCGGACTACGTGGGTCGGTGTCGATCGCGCTAGCCTTAAGCTTGCCCGTAACGCTGCCCGGTCGCGAAGCCGTTATCGAGACGGTGTTTGGGGTCGTTCTGTTCACGTTATTAGTGCAGGGATTGACGATTCGACCCTTGCTGGACGGACTGAATTTGGTGGGCGATCGCCCGATTCGGCAAAAATATGCGGAGGCGATCGCGCGGCGCGTAGCTCTCACCCGAGTGCAGGCCTATTTAGCCGAAACCAGCAATTTTCCCACCATCGATTTAGAGTACGTTCGCTATCAGCGAGAGCTGGTCGAAGTACAGCTCAAACAGATCGAAGAAGAGATCGCAAACCTGCAAACCGAACACCAACAACTGGCCGAATTCGATATGGAGCAGCTCAACATTCAACTGCTCGATATTGAAGCCAAAACCTACTCCGAATTCATTCAGGCCGGTCGTCTAGATGAAGAACTTTCGCCGTTGCTGCAAGAAATCTTATTGGAAGCAGACGAAGACACGACGCGACAGTCAGCTCCTGCGTAGCGAAGGCGATCGCCTGATGAATGTGGATTCAATCGGAAGAATCGAGCGACTAGAGATGTAACAGTTAAGCCGGAAACGCCCAGCTAGTCACCGATTCATCCCGCAGCAACCAGAGCAGCCAGTGCT
>JBCBTL010000806.1:0-1712 GCA_039818705.1 Cyanobacteria bacterium J06639_1 | reverse complement strand
GATCGATCTCCCGATCTATCCGATCGATCTAATGTAGGATTGTGGCTGGCATTATCCATTGTCGATCTTTGCCGGGAGATCGATCGGACTGAATGACTTTAGAAAGAGGAAATCTATCGGCTGTCAGCACACTACTATAAGTCACATAGATCTCCTTATTGCGATCGCGTTACATTTATTTACATCAAGCAACAATTGCTCCTTCAGGAGGTTCAGCCATGGTTTTGCTAGGTATTTTCTTCGCGATCGGGTTTGTCGCTGCGGCTGTGCTCGGCTCTCAGACTTACTTCCGGGGCGAACAAACGAGACCCGTTCACCTGCGCAACTGGCAATCGCGAGAATTCCATCAGTTAGCTGAAGCCCTAACGGGAAACCGGGTCGATTATCGCGATCGCGCGTCCAGCCCTTTCGTTGATGTTGCCCTCGACCGCATCGGTGCCGCGAGTCGTTAAGTTCGGAATAGCCTTTGTTTCAGTCATGGCTTCCCATATCCCTGGGGAGCCATGCTTTTTTGCGATATGAAGCCGTGTCTGTGCCTACACCGGGAATCTGAGATTGGCAAGATAACCTCAAGTTTTCCTCATATTTGATTGATAGGTTCGGGGTGATCGACAGAGAACCTGAGGGGAGGGCAAGCGCCCGTGACTACTGAAACGTTAGTGAATCTGACAGTGCCAATGGTGGTTCGAGATATCGAGTCGGTGTTAGAAACCTACTCGCAGAATGCATATCGGCGAGCCTTTGCGATTCCCGAAATGCGGCGCAAGTTAGAAGCTTACGTGCTCAGCCGAGTGCCCAATCAGTACGCGGTGGCCTCTGAAGAGGATACATCGTTCGAGAACCTCGACCGGATAGCGTTGTCCCACGTTTCAGAGCGATCGCGGGTCGAACGGGTGATTTGCGACGGCATTGAGTGCGTATTGCAAGATAACGCCGATAAAATCGGTCACCAGCTTCCCGTGGATGACAACCCCTGTACGGCTCCGTCCCACTGGTTCGGATAGGGGCGATCGCTGGGTCTGAGGCACTTTGGCAGGGCGTTCGGGTGGAGGGCGCTCGGATGCGATCGAGAGTCGGTCTAGAATGAAATCGGACGACTCCCGCAATAGTGCAAGAGGTAGCGGATCGATGGCTCAGGGAACTTTAGAACTCACTCCCGAAAATGTCGAAACCGTTCTGGACGAGTTACGACCGTATTTGATGGCTGACGGCGGCAATGTCGAGCTAGTGGAGCTCGATGGGCCGGTGGTTAAGTTGCGACTTCAGGGGGCGTGCGGCTCTTGTCCGAGTTCGACCATGACGCTGAAGATGGGGATCGAGCGCAAGCTGCGGCAAACGATTCCTGACGTGATTGAAGTGCAGCAGGTCGTCTAACTTTTAGACCCGCCGATACTTTTCTAGTCTGAAATTACGTGGCCCTGAAATTACGTGGCTCTGAAATTACGCGGAACGGAAAGGGGGAGGGACACAACGTTCTCCCCTCTTTTTAGGTTTGCTCGCGATCGCTTTCTTCTAGCGTCTTCAGAACGTGTTTGGGCACGAGCTTGTCTTTGAACCAGATGACTTTTGCGGGAACGTCATCGACCCGAACGCCTGCTTTGTCGAGATTGAGCCGTTCGGAAATTGCCAAAATCAAGTCGTCTCGCCCGGATTGTCGGCTACTGGCGACCGGAGTACCTACGCAAAAAATTCTGGCAAGTCCGCCAATCCGG
>JBCBTL010000805.1:0-1713 GCA_039818705.1 Cyanobacteria bacterium J06639_1 | reverse complement strand
GTCTGCATTAATGAGGTGGTGGGTGGCGGGCATTAGCGGACAGTGCAGCGAGACGATGTCGGAGGCTGCGAGCAATTCGGGTAGATCGACGTAGGTCGCACCCAGTTCGACACAGGCGGGATTGGGGTACGGGTCGTATGCCAAGATGCGACAGCCGAATCCGCGAACGATCTGAGCGAAACATTGACCGATTTTGCCCGTGCCGACGATGCCGACCGTAGAACCGTGCAGGTCGAACCCGAGCAAGCCCTCCAGCGAGAAATTATCGTCGCGGGTGCGGTTGTAGGCGCGGTGCAGTTTGCGATTGAGGGTCAAAATCAGACCGATCGCGTGTTCGGCCACGGCATAAGGAGAGTATGCAGGCACCCGCACCACCGCGAGTCCCACATCGGCAGCAACGGATAAGTCCACGTGGTTGAAGCCTGCGGATCGCAAAGCAATCAGCCGAGTGCCACCCGCCGCGATCGCCTTTAAGGTCTCTGCATTCAAGGTGTCATTGATAAAGGCACAGATGGCTGGAAATCCTGTGGCTAACGCTGCGGTGGCTGGAGTGAGACGCGGCTCGAAAAAGGTGAGTTCGTGCTGATGGGTACCATTTGCAGCCGTGAGAAACTGGCGGTCGTATTTTTTGGTGCTGAAAACGGCGACTTTCATGGCGTTCCTGGGGTGGAGAACGAAGGAGAGGCGATCGCTCGTGCAGGCGTAGCGGCTGCGGAATGAACTCAGCACTCCAGGTCGCAGAATGCCACATTCACGTGTTGAAACCTCACCGATACGCGCGTCAAACGGTCGTGTAGTCGGACATATTGCTCTTGACGTTTTCGTTAGGACATTTCGTTAGGACATAGAGATCTGGACTGCGACGGTATTCTGCATAGCCAACACGTCCTAAGCAGCTTGAAGGTTGCTATGTGACGCTTTACGCAGCACTATAGCGCGAGTTTTTTGCCCGCGATCGTGACTAGCGATTCACTCGCTTCAGCGCGTCCGAAAAGCATGGCTCAGAAGCGAGAGACCGCTAGGAACGAACGAACTTGAAGATCGGGGCGTATTCATCGAGCAGGAGATCTGCATCCACAGGACGACCGATGAGATATCCCTGCACGCGATCGCAGCCGTGCTGTTGCAAGATATCCAGTTGCGCTTCGGTCTCGACTCCCTCTGCGATCGTTTGGTAGTTCATAGCCGCCCCGATCGCCAAAGCTGCCCGCACGATTGCATCATCGTCGGTATTGTTCGGCAAGCCTTGGATAAAGCGCATGTCGATTTTGAGGGCGTGGAGAGGAAAGCGCTGTAAGTAATGAAGGGACGAGTATCCGGTACCGAAGTCGTCGAGGACGAGCCGCACGCCGATTTCGTGCAGTTCGTACAGCAGCAGCAGAGCGCGATCGGGATCTTCCACTAGCAGTGATTCAGTCAGGTCTAATTCCAACTGCGCGGCAGGTAGGCCGGTAGCGTCGAGGACGCTGCGGATCGAGCCGGGCAGGTCGGACTCGCCAAATTCGCGGCGGGATACGTTGACTGCCACGCTGAGGGGAATGCCCGCATCGCGCCAAATTTTGGCCTGGCCGCAGGCGGTCAACAGCACCCAAGTGCCGAAGTCTCTCATTAAACCGCTGTTCGACGCGAGGGTGAGAAAGTCTCGCGGTTCGAGGACTCCCATCTCGGCGCGATCGATGCGTAAAAGAGCTTCAACCCCCGAAATCGTGCCGT
>JBCBTL010000804.1:0-1727 GCA_039818705.1 Cyanobacteria bacterium J06639_1 | reverse complement strand
CTTTCTGCAACACGTCGAAACCGTTACAGCCCCTAGATTCAATTCTCATCATAGCCGACGGATTGTATCCGGGAGTACGGGAAGCCACACTCGCGATCGCTTCAGACTCCCATATTGTTCAAGCTGCGCCGCGAACGCCCACGTACTCGGTCATGGGAGCGGGAGAGGTCATGGGATGGTCGTAGAGCCATCGATCGAGAAAGCGATCCGTCCATCGGGCGATCGCCTCGTCGTAGAGTGCGCTTTTGGCAAGTTGTTCGGCCTTGGATTGCGCCCCTTTCCAGCTCAGTTTGTCTTCGCCGCGCGTCGTCCACAGATCGACCATTTCGACGGTGACTTCAGGGTGGAATTGCAGACCGTAGGCGGCGCGATCGTAGCGAAAGGCTTGATGAGGATACTCTTCGCTGCGGGCAAGTAAGGTGGTTGCGGCGGGGAGGTCGAAGCCTTCTTGGTGCCATTGGTAGAGGTGCATGGCATCGTCGAAAAGCGATCGCCCGGCTTCAGTCGGCATGACGGGGACGTAGCCTACTTCAGTCGTGCCTTCTGGGTGAGGGTTGACTGTTGCTCCTAGTACGCGAGCGAGTAGCTGCGCTCCCAAGCAAATGCCGAGAAAGGGTTTGCCCGAGTCGAGCGCGAACGGAATCCAGTCCAGTTCTTGACGGATGAACGGCAGTTCGGTGTCGTCGTTGGCGCTCATGGGGCCGCCGAAGACAATCGCGGCTTCGTAAGTTTCGAGGGTTTCGGGTAGGGCTTCTCCTAAACAGGGGTAGCGCACGTCCAGGTGCAACCCGCGCGATCGCAGCAGCGAACCGATGCGTCCGGGGTCGGAGGTTTCTTGGTGGACGATGACGAGAACCTGTTTCACAGAAAATAGTCCTGGCGGAGGATGCGAAAGAGTAAAGAACGCAAGTCAGTTTCCCGATTTTAACTGTCTGGCTGACGAGAGAGTCGGTCGAGAGGTATTACGTTAAAGGTTGTCAGTTTAGCGCGGGCGCAGTAAACCAGTAGTGCTGTCGGGCGAAAAGTGACATGAATGCGATCGTGACCAGTGCCGAGGTGGAAGCGCGTTTGAAGGCAACCCTCAATGCAACATACGTTTACGTTGAAGACGAAAGCCACCTCCACGCCGGACATGCGGGGAATACGGGCGGCAGTCACTTTCGGGTGGTAGTCGTATCGCCCGATTTTGCGGGGAAGCTGATGCTGAAGCAACATCGCATGGTGTACGACGCGCTGGCTGAACAGATGCAAGGCTCGATCCACGCTCTCGCGCTCAAAACCTACACCCCCAAGCAGTGGCAAGCAGAGGCGTATCAGAAATAACGCATGAAACTTTTCATCGATACTGTTCTATCCCCGATTGGAAACATTTATCTTGTCTCGGATGGAACGCACTTGTGCGCGCTGGATTTCGTCGATTGCGATCGCCGTTTCCGCACGCTCCTCCACAAGCGCTTCGAGACCGTCGATCTAGTCGAACAGGAGAATCCGCAGGGATTTAGCGATCGCCTCCAAGCCTATTTCGCTGGAGACTTCAGCAGTTTCGACGGCGTGCCAATGCGCACGGACGGGACAGAGTTTCAGCGGAAGGTGTGGCAATTTTTAGCAACTATTCCCGCAGGGGAAACCCGCACGTATGGCGAGCTAGCAGACATCCTCGGTCATCCCGGCGCGAGTCGGGCGGTGGGGCGCACGAACGGGCTCAATCCGATTTCGATCGCGCTGCC
>JBCBTL010000803.1:0-1732 GCA_039818705.1 Cyanobacteria bacterium J06639_1 | reverse complement strand
AATCGCCAACATTTCGCCCGGATGATGACAGAACCGCTTAGTCCAGGCCGAGAAGCACTCAGGGGCAGACTACAGGCGCAAAAAATAAAACACGAAGCAGAAGAGCTTTGATTTTTCTCATCGACCACAACATAGAAGGTCAAGCTGAAATGTTATGGGGCAATATCGCTGCCGAAGGTTGGTTAGAGCTCTTGCCCATCCGTTTCATCTGCTTCGAGGAGATCGATTTGCCCATCGACAGCAACGATCGCACTGTCTGGAAAGTAGCGCAATCAAAAGGGATGATTTTGCTGACGGCAAATCGCAGTATGAAAGGCGAAGACTCACTAGAGCAAGTCATTCGCGAGGAAAATGGAGCAGACTCACTCCCTGTGGTCACGGTTGGAAATCCAGGCCGCCTTTTGTCGGAGCGTGCTTATCGAAACCGATGTGCAGACGAGATTCTCGCGATCGCAATTGACTTCGAACTGTATATGGGAGTCGGTCGCCTCTTCATTCCGTAAAGTCTGCACCCTTTCGCTACTCCACGCGAGTCCCATCCACCAGCACGAGTTCGTCGCGCTCTAGCTCCGCCCACAAATCCCAAAACTCGCCGTCTTTGGCTCCGGGGAGAAAGCCTTGAAGCGGGATGAGTAGAGGGGGGAAATGCTTGCCGTCGTGAGGTTTGCGCTCGACGATGACTTCGATGTGGTCTTCTTTGAGGGCGATCGCCCCGCGAATGTTAAATGCCGCCTCAGCATCTTCCGGCGCGACCAAAAAGCCTTCTTCCGGCTCAGCATCGGCCAGCGTCATGATTTTGATGATGCCTAAGCCCATGCGGGTGCCGCGCGGCTGCGGGTGGACGTAAAACCAGTAGGTTTGCCCCGATTCGACGCAGGCTTGAAATTTCGACAGCAGCTCGAAGCGACCGGGCGTGGCGGCGTATACCTGCTCGTCGGGGGTGGTAAGCGTTGCGCTATAGGCCGTGTCTGCCGATAGCGTGCCGCAGACGAGGCCGAGGGCGCGGCATTGACGAGCGACGGCGGGAGGAGGAATCAGTTGCATGGGGAGCGATCGCCTCTAAAGCAGAAAATGCGTCGCTCCACCTTACTACGCCATCGCTAGAGATTCCACTCCCGCCGCTGATGACGACACCTTACGCCAAATCGAATAAGAGAAACTCAGCCTCGTCGATTGCGTCGAACGCCAGCGTCTCGCCTTCAGAAATCGCTGCGCCGTCGCCCGCCTCTAACGCGACCCCGTTCAGGTCGAGCTTGCCGCGTATCACCTGTACCCAAGCGTGGCGATCGCCTGCTAGCTCGTGCTCGACGTGTTTGCCTGCTTCTAGCACCGAAGCGTAGAGCGATACGTCTTGATGGACGGTGACCGAGCCGTCGCGACCGTTGGGGGAGGCGATCGTTCTCAGGTGATTGCGCTTGTCGTCGTCCTCAAAGCGGATTTGCTCGTAGCCCGGTTCGAGCCCTTGGCGATCGGGCTGAATCCAGATTTGCAAAAAGCGCACGGGGTCGGTTTTCGAGTGGTTGTACTCGCTGTGGGATACGCCCGTTCCTGCGGTCATGCGCTGCACGTCTCCGGGACGCATGATGGAGCCGTTGCCCATGCTGTCTTTGTGCTCTAGCTCGCCCGCTAGCACGTAGGAGACGATTTCCATGTCGGTGGCTGTGGGTGCCGAAGCCCATACCGCCTTCGACGCGATCTTGATTAATCACTCGCAGCGAGCGGAAGCCCATGT